>JACSRG010000529.1 GCA_014879865.1 Anaerolinea sp. | reverse complement strand
CTTCAGCGACGACGCACAGTACACGGCGGCGCTCGACCTGCTGCGCGCCGACCTCGCCGGGAAGGGTGACGCCGCCGTCGTCGCGCCGCCCGCCACGCCAACCAACGCCGATCCCCTGCCGCCGGAATACATCGTCCGCGCGGAACTGCTCGACAGCGTTCGCGCCGCCGTGCTGAATGACGCGACGGATCGGCGCGTGGCGCTGACCGCGCTGCAAGGCATGGGCGGGATCGGCAAAAGCGTGCTGGCGTCCGCCATTTGCCACGACGACGCCGTGCGCGACGCCTACCCGGACGGCGTGATCTGGGTCAAGGTCGGGCAGACCCCCGGCAGCCTCGTCCCGCACATGCGGCTGATCGGCAGGTTGCTTGGCGACGCCGAACACCACTACAGCACCGACACCGAAGCCGAAAGCCGCCTCCGTACCTATCTCCCCGCCAAATCGGCGCTGATCGTGCTCGATGATGTGTGGGACGTGCGCCATGTGCTGCCGTTCGTGGTCGAAGCGCGCCGCTGCCGTGTCCTGTTCACCACCCGCGACGCCGGGATCGCCCGTGATACCCGCGTCGGCGCGGCGATCTTGACCGTCCATGAGATGAAGCCCGCCGAAGCCCTCGCGCTGCTCCAGCAGACGACCGGCATCCGCGCGCCCGAACTGGCGGACATTGCCCGCGAAGTCGGCTACCACCCGCTGGCGTTGAGCCTTGCAGGTGGGCGCATCAAGAACGGCATGTCCCCGGCGGCTTGGCTGACGGCGTATCGCGAGACGCGCAAGATCGTGGCGCGGCGCGGGGCGAACGACCGCCACACGAACATCGAGGCGTGCTTTGACCTGAGCATCGCCGCGCTGGATGATGCAGACCGCCCGCTCTATCACGCGCTCGGCATTTTCCCCGACGACGTATGGATTCCACGCGCCACTGTGACCCGATTGTGGATGACATCCGGCTTGAGCCAGTACGACGCGCTCGACCTGATCGAGCGCTTGGTCGATCTGGCGCTGGTCGAGCAGCGACCCGCCGACGGCGCGCTGACGCTCCACGACCTGCTGCACGACTACAACTTGACGCGCCTGCCCGACCCCGCTGCCATGCACACCCGCCTGATCGAGGCATGGGGCGATCCCTATGCGCTGCCGGATCGCTTTGCGTGGACATGGTACGCCTATCACCTGATCGGCGCGCATCAGCCGGATCGACTGCGCGCCTACCTCCTCGATTACCGCTGGCTGCGCGCCAAACTCAGCGCGGCGGACGTGAACGCGCTGATCGCGGACTGCGACTATCTCCATGCGGATGACGATGTGCGCCTGCTCCGCTCCGCGCTGATGCTCGCCGCCCACATCCTGACCGCCGCCCCGCGCCAGCTCGCCGGACAGCTCACCGGGCGCTTGCTGAGTCACCGCGAGGCGCACCCCGCCCTCGCCGCCCTGCTGGAAAATGCCGCCGCGCGCCTGCCGGAAGACCCCGCCGACCTGCCCGCACTGCTGCCCACCACGCCGAACCTGATGCAGGCGGGCGGCGCACTCCTCCGCACACTAACCGGACACATGGACAGGGTGAACGCGGTGGCATGGTCGCCGGACGGGACGCGCCTCGCCTCCGCGTCCGATGACAAGACGCTCAAGCTGTGGGATGCAGCGGCGGGGATAGAACTCATGACGCTGACCGAACGTTATGCACCGGTAAGCGCGGTAGCATGGTCACCGGACGGGACGTGCCTCGCCTCCGCCTCCTTTGACAAAACGCTCAAGCTGTGGGACACGGCAACGGGGATGGAACTCATGACCTTCGCTGGACACACGCACTACGTGACAGCGATAGCATGGTCACCGGATGGGACGTGCCTCGCCTCCGCCTCCTTTGATAAGACGCTCAAGCTGTGGGACGCGGCAACAGGGACGGAACTCATGACCTTCGCTAGACACACGCTCTACGTGACAGCGGTAGCATGGTCGCCGGACGGGACGCGAATCGCTTCGGCTTCGAGTGACAAGACACTCAAGCTGTGGGACGCATGGACGGGGACGGAGCTCAAGACGCTGATCGGGCATGACAGCTGGGTTAACGGTGTGGCATGGTCGCCGGATGGGACGCGAATCGCTTCGGCTTCGAGTGACAAGACACTCAAGCTGTGGGACGCACGGACGGGGACGGAGATCAAGACGCTGATCGGGCATGACAACAGTGTAGGCGGTGTGGCATGGTCGCCGGACGGGACGCGCCTCGCCTCCGCGTCCGATGACAAGACACTCAAGCTGTGGGATGCGGCGACAGGGGAGGAACTCAACACCTTCACCGGGCATAACGACAGAGTATGCGGCGTGGCATGGTCGCCGGACGGGACGCGAATCGCTTCGGCTTCGAGTGACAAGACACTCAAGCTGT
>JACSRG010000281.1 GCA_014879865.1 Anaerolinea sp. | reverse complement strand
GGGTTTTCGCCAAGCGGGATCGTCTCTTCCATCACGCCATGCGTCAGCAGTGAGACGAACTTATCCGACCGCAAATCGAGGTTGAGTTCGCCGTAGAGCACGGCGCGTTCGGTCTTCGGGTCAAGCTTGGGCAGGTTGTTTCTACGCCGCGCCGATCCGGTGATGTGCGAGGCGTACACGCCCTGCACCTCGCTGACCGGGATCATGTTCGTCTCGCGGCTGCCGCGCATCCAACGCACCATCGTCCGGTCGATGACGATGCGATTCGGACGCGTGAACGCCCGCACGATCAACGTGATCGCCGCGATCAGCAGGAACAGCGCGCTCACGAAGCCCGCCGGGACGAGCAGCGCCGGGTTCGGCAGGGCGATCCCGCTGGTTAGGCTGCTCGCTGCCAATACGATGAAGATCACCATCCAGACGAGATACCACAGCGCCCGCAGGAGCTTCGCCCGCGCCCATCCCGGCGCGCGCACGAGTTCGTATTGACCGGGCACGGACGACTCGAACGTCCAGCCTTCGAATTTGATCGGGAGTTCCGGCAGCGGGATCGGCGTCTGCGGCTTTTCCGGCGAAATCAGCACGAATGGGCGGTCGATCTGCCCCGCTAGCGCCTCGCCCGCGCTAACCGCGAGATCGCGGTACATCGTCCGGTTGACATCGTTCCAGTGCGCGAGTTCACACCAGCGGCTTTGACGTTCGGTCGCCAGCGGTGCGGTCAGGACGAGTCCTAAATGCCACGACTCATCTTTCGCCGACCAACCGAGCACGACGCGCTCGACATCGCTCAGCGCCAGTTCACCGCCGAGCGGCAGTTTGCGCCGCAAACCGAACAATTCGACATAGCGGATCGGCTCACCGCTGCGGGCTTCAAGCAGAGGTTGGGTCGCGCCGTTGGGCTGCGTGCTGCCATTCAGGAGCAAGCGCCAGCTTTCCGGCTGCATTTCGATAAGCAGGTTGCTGGCAGCAGAGATTCGATCCATTTGGATTTCCACAGGTAGACTCTCGCAAAATACCGGGATAGTCTACCTCTGTAACCGTTCCATGCCTAGACTGGGTATCGTTAGCTTTACCGCCCCTCGCGTTCGAGCAGCATCTTCTTGCGTTCCACACCCCAGCGATAGCCGGTCAGCTTGCCATCCTTGCCGATCACGCGGTGGCAGGGGATGAGGATCGCCGCGTGGTTGCTGGCGCACGCCGACGCGACCGCCCGCACCGCTTTCGGGCTGCCAATCGCCTCGGCGATCTCGCTGTAGGTGCGCGTTTCGCCGCGTGGGATGCGCCGCAGTTCGTCCCACACACGCCATTGAAACGCCGTCGCCTGAATATCGAGCGGTAAGTCGAGCGCGGGGCGCGTCCCGTCCACATGATCGAGGATCGCGGTGACGGCGGCGTCGAGTTCGACATCGGCGCGAGTCAACTGCGCGGCGGGGAACTCGCTCACCAGCGCCGACTCGGCGGCGTCCGCATCTTCGTAAATGCCGATGGCGCACACACCGCGTTCGGTCATGCCGATCAACAGCGCGCCGAGGTAGCAATTCGTTACCGTATAGCGGATCACCTCACCGCGCGCGCCATCCCGGTACGCGCCCGGCGTCATGCCGATCATGCCGCTTTCGTACACCCGACTCGGCGACCCGAAACCCGCCTCGTAAATCGCATCCGTGACCGTTGCGCTGGTGAGCGCGCCCTGCTTCAAGCTGGTTTTCAAGTGATCTACTCTCCCTAGCTGTGCGTACTGGTGCGGCGTGACGCGCAGCGCCGCTTTGAAGACTTCGCCGAGATACCCCGGTTCATAGCCGAAATGATCGCCCAACGCCTTGAGCGTCAGCGCGTCCGGTTGATCGATATGCGCACGGATGTGGTCACACACGCGCTGCACGAGGCTCAAGCGCGGGTCGGGAATGTGTGCCTCGCGCGGGTGGCAGCGCTTGCACGGACGATAGCCCTCGCTTTCGGCTTGCGCGGGCAGCGTGAAGAAGGTCACATTTTCGCGCTTGGGCAGCCGTGACTTGCACGACGGTCGGCAGTACACACCCGTCGTCGCGACCGCGTAGACAAATTCTCCGTCGGCGGCATGATCGCGGCTGGCGAGTCGCTCCCACATGGTATCGGCGTGCATGGGTGATGCCTCCTTTTGCACTTTCAACATAACCCCTCTCGCCGCTTCGCTTATGGAGAGGGGACTTGCTCACGGCACGTTTTTCTCCCCCTCTCGCCGCTTCGCTTATGGAGAGGGGGCGGGGGGTGAGGTTTATGATCATGCCCCTATCATAGGCGATCTCACCGAGGGGTTCTATCGGTTTTCGGGGATTCAATTCTCAGGCATCGACCGCGTGCGGCGGTTTGCTGAGCAGCCGCCATGTCACATAATGCACGACAAACCACACCACCACTGCCACCATCAGCGCGATTACCATCCCCTGAAACGGAATTACAGATGGGAAGATCAGCCCTATAGCAATCACTACTAGCATGAGCGCCGCCGCGGCGACCCGCGCCCACAATACCCGCCGCAGCCGCCCATACAATCGGGGGTGAACCGCAGCCGAGGCGGCGTCAAATGCTGCTTGCTCCTCGACAGTGCGCAGCGGGCGCGGCTCACCATGCAGCGTGCGCCAGCGCGCCAGCATTGCGCGGTGATACGTCCACGCCGCCGCACTGCTGTGAGCCGCAAAGCGAGCGTGAAAGTGTGCTTCTTGAATGTTTTCGCCCGTCGGGTAGGTCGTCAGCAGGATCGCCCCATCGGCAAACCACGTTTCACAGCCCAAGTAGACGGGCGTCTGGGGCGGGAATGACGCAAGCTCGACCAGAACCGCACCTTCATCCCCGGTGTAAACAAACATGACTTGCGGATATTCCAGCCCCGGCGTTTGTACGCGCACCGCGGAAAGGCGGCTGAACCCTGCCGCCGTAAGATCCGCGTCGGCAGTGCTGAGTTCCGGCGGCAGTATGTCAAACGTGAGTGTTTCGAGGATGCGCGCCGAGCGGTTGCGAATGAGCGGGTAGAGAATTCGGATTTGGCGGCGAAGATAGAGCAGCCCTCTGACTCCGAACCAGAGGACGATCAGCGCTTGCACGATTTCCGGCAGTGATCTTGGCACGATGTTTTCCTGAGTGACCCGGTTGCTCCAACAACTGAAAGCCATCATAGCTGAAAGTCAAGATTGGCGATATGCGCGGCGATTAATTCCCCCTTGACCCTGACGTAACGTCAGCCTGTACACTTCCCCCAATCTGCGGTGTAGTGGGGACGGCAAAATGCAGTTAACGTTTCAGGTGGGTGAATTTGCGCAGATGGCGGGCGTCACCGTGCGGACGCTGCGCTTTTATGATCAGGCGGGGCTGCTCAAACCGGCGCGGCGCGGCTCGACGCGGCAGTATCGCCAGAGTGATTTGCTGCGCTTGCAGCAGATTTTGACGCTCAAGGCGCTTGGTTTTTCGCTCAACGAGATTCGCGACCTGCTCGAAAGCCCCGGTTACGATCTACGGCGCTCGTTCGAGATTCAGCGGGCGGCACTCCAGCAGCAGATCGATGGCTTGAGTCGAGCGCTGCGCGGGCTGGAACTGACCCTCGCCCGCCTCGACGCGACGCAGCAGGTCGATTGGAGCGAGATCGCGGCGATCATCGCGGCGGTCAACACGGATTTCAAAGAGGAGTGGCTCAAACGCTACTACGACGACGATCAGATCGCCGGGTTTCTTGCCCATCAGCCGAATCAGGCGCAGATCGAGGCGTGGACGAAGCAGTGGCGCGATCTCACCGCCGATTACACCGCCAAGCGCCAGCTCCCGCCCGATCACCCCGACGTGCAGGCACTCGCGGCGCGGCAGGTTGCGCTGGTCGAGGCGTTTACGCAGGGCGATCAGCGCATCACGGAGTCGCTGCGGGCGATGTACGCGAATTTCGAGGACATCCCCGCCGAGTATCGCCTGTTCGACCGCGATCTCCTCGACTACATGGGCGAAGCCGTGCGTATCTTTCAGGAACGGCGCGGGCAGGCTGATCTATAATGATCAAGCGCGCCCTTGAATTTGCCCGGTCTTTTGACGACACTAGACCCGGTTTATCTGTGAAATTTGGAACAATATGGACAATTCTCCCCTGATCCGCCTGTACCCGAATGTTCACCTGCCCGACGATGCGCAGGTGGACGATTTCGTGATTCTCGGCAAACCCCCGCGCGGCAAAGCGCCCGGCGACCTGCCGCTGACCCTCGGCGCGGGCTGCGTCATCCGGTCGCACAGCGTGATCTACGCGGGCAATGTGATCGGCGCGCATCTGCAAACCGGGCATCACGTCGTCATTCGCGAAGAGAACACCATCGGCGACAACGTGAGCATCGGCACACACAGCATCGTCGAGCATCATATAACCATTGGGAACGGTGTGCGTTTACACAGCCGCGTCTTCGTGCCAGAATTTAGCACGTTGGAAGATGGCTGCTGGCTCGGTCCCGGCGTCATGGTGACGAATGCGCGCTATCCGCTCAGTCACGGCGCGAAGGATCGGCTGTACGGGGCGTATGTCGAAGCGGGCGCGATCATCGGTGCGAACGTGACACTGCTCCCCGGCGTGCGCATCGGCGCGCGCGCCTTGATCGGCGCGGGGTCGGTGGTGACGAAAGACGTTCCCCCCGGCGCGGTGATGGTCGGCAGTCCCGCCCGCCAGATCAACCACATCGACAATATCGAGCATTACAAGAAAGACAGTTAAAAGTAAAAAGGTGAAAGTACAAAGTAAGGACAGCGCGCGACTACACGCCATTTACTTTCAACTTTCCACTTTCAACTTTTAACTCTCTACTTTCAACTTCTTTTAGGAGACAAGATGGCTAAAATCCCCCTCGTAGACCTGAAAGCGCAGTACGCGGCGATCAAAGACGAAATCGACACGGCAATCGCGCGGGTCATCGCCAACACCAGCTTTATCGGCGGCAAAGAAGTCACCCAGTTCGAGGAAGCCTACGCCCGCTTCCAGCAGACCAAGCGCGCGGTTGGCGTTGCCAGCGGCACGGGCGCGATCTATCTCGCGCTTAAGGCGCTCGGTGTCGGCGCGGGCGACGAGGTGATCACCACGCCGCACACGTTTATCGCCACTGCCGAACCTATCGAGCAGTTGGGCGCGAAGACCGTCCTCGTGGACATCGACCCGCTGACCTACAACCTCGATCCGGCGAAGATCGAGGCGGCGATCACCCCGCGCACGAAAGTCATCATGCCGGTGCATTTGTACGGGCAGATCGCGCCGATGGACGAGATCATGGCGATTGCGCATAAGCACAATCTGCTGGTGGTCGAAGACGCAGCACAGGCGCATGGCGCGGAACTCGACGGCAAGCGCGCGGGCGCATGGGGCGCGGCTGCCTGCTTCAGCTTCTTCCCCGGCAAGAACCTCGGCGCGTACGGCGACGCTGGCGCGGTCTGCACGAATGACGAAGCACTGGCGAACCGCATCGCCAAGCTGAAGGATCACGGGCGCGCCAGCAAGTACGCCCATGACGAACTCGGCTACGGCGAACGCCTCGACGCGCTGCAAGCGGCGATCCTCGGCGCGAAGCTCCCGCATCTGGACGACTGGAACGCGGCACGGCGGCGGCACGCTGCCTACTATGACGCGGCGCTGGCGCACATCCCCGGCATCGAAACGCCGAAGGTCATGGCGGGCTCGACGCCCGTCTATCACCTGTACGTCGTGCGCGTCTCCGGCGACCGTGACGCTATTCTCGCCGAACTGAACAAGCGCGAGATCGGCGCGGGTGTGCATTACCCGATCCCCGTGCATTTGCAGCCCGCCATGCGCGATCACGGCTGGCAGGAAGGCGACTTCCCGAACGCCGAGCGCGCCGCCAAGACGATCATCAGCCTGCCGATCTACCCGGAAATGACGACCGATCACCTGTCGCAGGTGGTCGAAGAACTGGCGGAGATTGTTGGCGTTCTCGCACAATAGGGCGGTAGCGGTCAAACGCCAGTCGCCTATGATGGAAAGTGAACAGTGTCACCGAGGATGAGCATGAAAAGGCGCGTCGAGATTCTCTCACAGCAGCGTGTGTTCCAACAGAAGCCCTTTGCTCTGGAAGAAGCGCATCTGCGCTATGAGCAGTACAACGGCGAAATGAGCCGTGAGATCGTCCGCCTGTCGCTTGAACGCGGGGACAGTGTCGCCGCGCTGGTGCATGATCCGGTGGCGGATACGGTGGTCTTCACCGAGCAGTTCCGCTACTCGACGCTCCAGCATGGCGATGGCTGGCTGCTCGAAGCCCCGGCGGGGATGATCAAAGAGCACGAGAAACACGACCCGACGCTGACGATCCGCCGCGAGATTCAAGAGGAAATCGGCTACCGGGTCGATTCGGTGCGTCCGATCAACACCTTCTACTTGAGTCCCGGCGGCACGTCGGAACGCATCCTGCTGTATTACACGAGCGTCACGCCGCAGCACCGCACGAGCGCGGGCGGCGGCATGGTCAACGAAGGCGAAGACATTCGCGTGGTTGTTATGCCCTTCGCCGAAGCGGTCGCCATGATGAATCGCGGCGAGATCATCGACGCCAAGACGATCATCGGCTTGCAGTGGATGCTGCTGCATCCCGGCGAACTGGGCACACCGCGCCGGTGACGATACAGACGGGGGTAAGTGCGTTCGGTGCTTACCCTTGAACGACATCCGACTGCATAACAGCGTCGATCAGCGTGCCGACAAATTCTCGCGCCTTCATGATCTCGATTAACACAGGTTGATTATCGGGGCTGAGGTGAACTATCGTTTGCCCGATGTGTTCGGCGTGATCGATTGAAGTAACCTCGTCCAGTTCCAACGTGAGAATGTCTACATCCCGGCTATATTTGATCTTCATAGCGTTTCCGTTCTCCCGGATAAAACGTGATGACGAAAATTTCGCTGTCGGATTCGACATAGACCACGCGCAGCACTTTTGTATCACTGATACGTTTTTGAGCGATCTTTTGGTCTTCGTCGCTTTCAATCTTATCAGGAGAGCGCAGAGTTTCAATTACCGTCTCAGGCGCAATCTCGAATCCACGCTGCTGGAATGTCTCAAACTTCTCTTCGGCATGTTTACTCAGCAAGATCGGTTTCATTGCTTACCTTGAGTTAGAAGCATTGATACAATGCGGAAGTATTACACGCTGCCCGTAACCCGCCGGATCAAGCTAGTTGATCCGGCGGATGTTGGTTTCGTCTACTGCGGCGGCAGGCGGAACCCCACGCCGATGTACTCCTCGATGCAAGTCGCGTCCGGCGCGGTGTACGGATCGCTCAGGAAGGCGCGCAGAATACCTGTCGCGCAGCGATCCGGGTAGACGCCATGCGTCGATTCGGGGAAAGTGAAGCTGTAGCCGTAAATCAGGTTTTCGGCAGCGGCATCTGCCCACTTGGCAGGCGTGACCGGATCATACGCGCCGTTGAGCATCAGCGTCGGGATGTCGCTGATCACGGGCGTGTTCTCCACCGGGTCAAGCTGCGTCCCCCATAACGCACACGTCGGCTCCCAAGACGAATAGGTATCCCCGAACGCCTCAGTGAACATCGGTTCGACAGCGGCTTGCGCGGCGGCATCGGCTTCCGGCGTGGTCGTCAGCACGTCGTCGGAGCAGCGCATCACATAGAACGCGCCTTCGCTCTGCGTGTCGATGCTGCTCTGCGCGGTGAGCTGTGTCCCTAGCTGCATGATTGGCTCAAGGTTGCCGGTGTACAGCGCGGCGATCAGCAGCGGAATCTGTGGAATGTAATCATACCGGTAGAAGGCGCTCTGCATCGCCTGAAGCAGCAGCGTCCCGGTCAGCGTGATCTGTGCATCTTCGCCCGTCACCGGGTTGGGGATCGTCGCTTCGAGTGGTTCGGCATTCAGGCGGGTGACGACTTCCGTCAGCATTCCGTCGAGGTTCGGGTACGCCCCGAAACAGCGGCGGCTGGACGCGCAGTCGGCGACCATTTGCGCCCACGCGCCCTGCATACTATCCGCCCATGACGTCATCAGATCGACTTCCGGTGGCGTCACGCCTTCGAGGATGACCGCGCGCAGGCGTTCCGGGTAATGGCGCATGACCGTGAACGCCAGCGTCGAGCCGTACGAACTGCCGAGCAGGCTGATCGTCTCGTAGCCGAGCGCGTCGGCGACCGCGATCACATCGCCCGCGCTTTCGACGGTGTTGAATGCCGGGATGTTCACGCCTTCGGCGATCAACCGCTCATGGCAGGCAGCGCCGCCAAGCGCGTTATCGTGCATGGCTTGGATTTCGGGACAGTCGAGTGACGGGAGCGAATGACCGATCCCGCGCTGATCCAGCAGGATGTAGGCGTGTTCATTGGTGATCGCTTCGCCAAAGCCATCCAGACCACCGGCGAAGCGCGCCATGCCGCTTGAACCGGGACCGCCTTGCAGGTAGATCACGGGTTCGGCGGGTGTGCTGCTGCGTGCCGGGAAGATCGCCACCATCACGCGGATCGCCGCGCCGTCGGGGTCGCTGTGAACTTCAGGAGTCACCACATAGCCGCACTCGACATGGTAGCGCGCGGGGTAATTGAATGGGCAGGGCGCGGGTTCGAAACGCGGAACGCTCTCCTGTGCCGCCAGCGGGCTGACCAACAGCAGGGCGATGAATGCAAAGTACATGACAAGACGAGGCATCGTGCGTACTCCATTGGTGGTGCGGCTATGTCTACCGTTGATTACGTGCCTCGCTGCGCATGAGCATGATACAAGTGATCTTTATCACCGCGCTGGAAGATCAACGTCATAAGTTGTACACTCACCCGGCTGGATCGGGTATGCTGGTACAGGGCATGTCTTGTCCTTATGAAGGGCTAAAGGGTAGATCATGGGCGGATCAGCGGAATTTGAACTGGACATCGACGGCATGGGCGACGGCGGCAGCGGCATGGGTCGCTGGAACAAGCGCCTCGTGTTCGTGCCGTACACCATCCCCGGTGAGCGCGTCCTCGCCCGTCCCGTCGAGACGACTGAGACGCACATCCTCGCCGATGGCGTTAAGCTGATCGATGCATCGGCGGATCGCGTCTACCCGGTTTGCCCGCATTTCGGTCCGCACAAGTGCGGTCGCTGTCACTGGCAGCACATGAACTATCAGGCGCAGTTGTTGATCAAGCAGGATATGCTGGCGGACGCGCTCTCGCGCATCGGCGACTTCTCCGACCGCGAACTCGAAGCCGCGCTGCGTCCGACTCTGCCTAGCCCGGACGAGTGGTACTACAACTACCACATGACCTTCAACGTCACGGCGGACGGCAAGACGGGCTTCCCCGGCGCGGATGGCAAAAGCGTCTACCCGATCAGCGAGTGTCACATCCTGCACCCCGACCTGCTCGATCTGTATCACCTGCTCGACCTCGACCTGACCGGGATCAAGCGGGTGCGTTTGCAAATGGGGAGCGATGGCGAACGCATGATCATCCTCACCACGACCGAGGAAGACGCGCCCGAACTCGAAACCGATTTACCCGCCAGCCTCAACCTGATCCTGCCCGACAACGTGCCGATGAACTTGATCGGCGACTCGCATTCGCGCTACACGATTAAGGGGCATGACTTCCGCGTGACCGCCGGGAGCTTCATCCGCCCGAACATCGCCCTGCTCCCGGCGCTGATCGACGCGGTGCTGGCGGGGCTTGATCTGCGCGGGGGCGAAAACGTGCTCGACCTGTACGCAGGCGTCGGCATGTTCAGCCGTTTCGCCGCCGAGCGTGCCGCGCTGGTCACGCTGGTCGAAAGCTACCCGCCCGCTGTCACCGATGCCGACACCAACCTCGAAACGTTCGACAACGTGGACGTGATCGAAGGCGGAGTCGAGTCGGTGCTGGAAACGCTCGAAGATCGCTACGACGCCGCCATCCTCGATCCCTCAGCGGGACTCAGCCGCGACGCCTTCGACGACATCAGCGCGATCCCCACGCTGGTCTACGTGAGCGACAACCCGACGACCCTCGCCCGCGACGCCAAACGGTTGAGACGTGTCGGGTATAATTTGGTTTCTGCGCAGCCTATAGACCTGTCACCACAAACCTATTATGTTGATACGATTGCGTGCTTTCATAAAACGTAAAACGTAATCTCAGAAGACTTGACAAGTAAAAGGAATTTGCAATAGACTTCAAATGAGCCTACGCAAGACCCAGTTTCTCTGCGTTCTAGCACGCCCAGTTCTGGTGAGTGAGGTAAATTCGAAGTCTTTAGCACGATGGAGTTTTTTGAGCAATGGCACAACGCATTCGTGGTGTGGTGAAATGGTTTAGCGCTGACAAGGGCTATGGTTTCATCACGCCGGAAAACGGTCCCGACGTTTTCGTACACTATTCCGCAATCCAGAGCACGGGCTACCGCAAACTAGAGGCAGGGGAAAAGGTCGAGTTCGAAATCATCGACGGACCGAAGGGTAAACAGGCGAGCGCAGTCATCGCCGTCTAGGCAGACTGCGGTCTTTTCAAAATAGGTTGTGTCGTAATCATCCGACATTTACAACATAATACTCTTTATTGCAGGGGCATGGATCGGTTATCATGCCCCTGCATGTTTGCACCTTTGGGATGGTTACGTGAATCTACAGACAGTCCGATCAGCCGCAGAACAGGCGGCGCTGCGCGCAGGCGAAGTCTTGCGCCCGCTTTTCGATCAACCGCATCAAGAACAGATCAAGTCCAATATCTACGACGTCGTCACCGAGGGCGACCTCGCGGCGGAAGCGGCGATTCTGCCCGTGCTCAAAGCGGCGTTCCCGCAGTTCGGCTTCGTCAGCGAGGAAGGCGCTGCCGGATTCAGCGGGGATGGCGTGGGCGCAGAATTCCTCTGGCACATCGACCCCATCGACGGGACGACGAACTTCGCCAACAACATTCCTTTCTTCTCGATCAGCATCGCGCTGGCGGATCAAGCGCTGAATCCGCTCGTCGGCGTGGTCTACATGCCGATCCTCGGCGAGTTGTTCAGCGCGGCGCAGGGACACGGCGCGACGCTCAACGGCAAGCCGATCCACGTCAGCGGCACGGTCGATATGAAGCGCGCCGTCATGTCGAGCGGTTTCCCGACGGCACGGCACACGCTCCCCGAAGATCAGAATAACCTCAAGCAGTGGCGCGATATGCTCTGGGCGGTGCGTGACCTCCGGCGCTTCGGGTCGGCGGCGCTCGACTTGGCGTATGTCGCCTGTGGGCGCTTGGATGGCTTCTGGGAACGGCACATCCATTCATGGGACTGCCTCGCGGGGATTTGCCTGATTCAAGAAGCGGGCGGCACAGTGACGGATTATCACGGCGTGCCTGAGCGGGCGCTCACGGGCGCGGAAGTCGTCGCCAGCAACAGCCTGCTCCACGCAGGGATGCTCGACGTGCTGCACGGGTAAGCGATCAGGACTGAGAGAAGAACACATCTTCTACTCAGTCCTCAGTCCTTCTTTTACTCAAGGATGGGCGGGAAGAAGAAGATCGTCCCGTCCAGCAGATCGATCACGCTGGTATCCGGTTCGACGCCATCGCCCCACGCGGTGAACGTGAACAGCACCACCGACGCCGCTTGCTCGTTTGCCACGCTGAGCACAAGCGAACTGGATGCGCCGTCATCAGTCTGCACCGTGTAGAATGCACCATAAGCTGGAAGTCCCGCGAATGTCGTCTCCTCGATAGCACTCACTTCGCCGTCGATATTCGCCAGCGTGCTTTCCAGCGCGGACAGCGAATCGGTTTCCAGATACACATCCACAAAGATCGACTGTGTGCCACTCGCATCGGTGAGGGCGTTAGTCAAACTACCGTCGTCGTTCGTGAGCGAATACGGCTCACCCCACGTGTACGGATACTGGAAGTACACGCCTTCGTTGGTATCGGTGTAACCGCGAATCGTGCCGTCCACGTCGTCGTTGTTGATGCTCAACTCCGCCGACTGGCGGACGACATTGCCCGCAAGGTCGGTGATGCTCAGCCCGATCAGGTAATTCCCGCTGATCGCGGGGCGGTAGCTGAAGGTGAACGGTTCCAACCCGAACGTCAGCGGAGCGTCTACCTGCGGTTGGACAGATACCTCTCCATCGGCGCTGATGCTAACCAGATCGACGATGAACTGATCGCCGGGAGCCGGAACCGGTTGGTAAACCGTTTCGCCGTTGCTCGCCAGCATCCCCAAGTAGGCGTACGTCGCCGCGTCAAAGATCAGTGCGGCTTGCTGCGCCCCCTCGGCGGTGACATACGTGCCGCCGATGTTCAACTCGCCGCCGCTCGAAGACGCCAGACTCACGACGCTGGTCATGCCGTCGCTGACATACGGGAACTCTACGCTCCAGTTGAATGTGCTTGGCGTCAATTCGTTCGGGTATTCGATCACCACTTCGCCAGTGGGCAGCGTGGTGTTGTAGGAGATCGGCGCGGTATCCACAATGAAGCGCGCCCCGTCGTCCTGCACATACATAATCGTATAGGCGAGATCGATGACGCCCACCCCCGCCGCGTCGAAGAAGATCACCGGGGTATCGACGGAACTGCCGCTCTCGCCCAGCGTGAAGACCTGCTTGATGTTCAGTTGGAGCGCGCTGCCGTCGAGTTCCGTGCTGATCGTCTGGTAGAACTGGTCGAGATACGCCTGCCAGAAGGCGAGTCCGTTCGGCGCGGCGAACGGATAGCCGCCGTCATAGGCAGCGGCTTGCGCGGGCAAATACACCGCCAGACCGGTCGCGCCCGGCAGGTAACTATCCGCCCGCGAATAGACCACCGCATTGTCATAGGCGGCGATCACCGCCAGCGCCGCGTTATACGCCTCGTCGGTGATGCTGGTTTGCAGACTGAACCAGTTCATGAAGTCGCGCAGATCGACGTAGGAATAGAAATCCGCCCGATCACCGAGCGACGCGCCGAAAATCTGGCTGTTGTTGCGCGCCGTCCCCAATGCCGACAACAGCGCGGCGGTCTCCGTCCCGACGGTAGCGGCGAATTCCTCAAGCGCGCTCAGCAGATCGGGCAGCCCGGCGGTCTCGACCAGCGACAGCCCGACTTTCGTGCGCGCCCCTGCGCCGCCGTAGAAATCCATGTACGAATCGACGAAAGCCGCCCCGACTTGGAAGGCGTCCCACTCCGGATTCTCCTGCATCGCGGTGATGCTGTGGAGATACTCCCACCCGTTGCTCGGAATGACTTCCTGCGAGAACAGCACGTAATCGGCGTGCGCTTCGAGCATCACCGCGACATCCGTCACCGCCATCAGGCAGGCGTCAAAGCCGACGATGTCGAACTTGTCGATGCCCAAGTCTTGGCGGGCAGTCGCCAGCGCCGCGTCGATCTCCGGCAGTTCCAGCATCGACTGCTGCCCCTGCCCGTCGTCGGGACCAATACCGCGCCAACCGCCACCGTGACTGCCGATCACCAGCATATAATGCTCGGCGGGGAAGTTCTGCACACTCCACTCGATGAAATCG
>JACSRG010000911.1 GCA_014879865.1 Anaerolinea sp. | reverse complement strand
CCCGGCAGCGCCGATCACGCCGGGGATCGCGCCGCTGTCCGAGCCGATGACCGCCACGCCGGACGCCATCGCTTCGACCAACACGCGCCCGAACTGCTCTTTCCAGTTGGGGCGGGTCAGCGACGGCAGCACCAGCGCGTCGATCTGGTGATAGAGCGCGGGCATCTCCACCGAAGGCACCTGCTCCCGGAACGCGATGCGATCCCCGTGCGCCGCTGCCAGCGCCTTCAGCCGATCCGCTTCCGTCCCGCCGCCGACGATCAGCGCGCGCCATTCTCCGTCCAGCCGCCCGAGCGCATCGATCAGCAGGTGGACGCCTTTTTCCTCGACCAGCCGACCGAAGTAGCCCACCGTGAACGGGCGCGGACTCGTCACCGCTGGCTGGAACAAGTCGGGGTCTGTCCCGAACTGCGCGATCACGCGCATCCGTCCGCGATAGCCTTTCGCCCGCCAGACCTCGGCGGCGCTTTCTGTACCCGCCAGCGCATAATCGACTGTGTTGAGCATCCACCGTTCACCCCAACTGAAGGGCGGCGGGTAGTGCCGCGCGATGTTCTGCCAGCTAAAAAACAGGCTCTTCGCGCCGACGCGCCGCGCATGGAACAGCGCTTGCCACGCCGACAGGTTGTACGGCTCTTCGTCGATGTGCACGATGTCCGGCTGAAACGCGCGCATGTGCTGTCCGAGCGTCGGGTAGAAGTGCAGATGAAAATCGCCGCTGCGGACGATGGGGATCGCCTCCAGCCGGTAGCCGTCCGTGTAGACCCGTTCCAGCCGCATTTCGCCGCGCTCATCCTTCCACGACGGCGGCACAAGCGCCAGCAGATCGACGCCGCTCCGCGCGATGAGTTCGAGTTTCTTCTGGTAAATGCCCACGAGGCAGGCTTTGGAGATCATCAAGACGCGCATAGGATTCGTTTATGTGTATGCCGATCAACGTGCGCAGTATAACAAACGTCGGCGGAGGGAGGCGATACATCGCGTCCTATACGTACGAAGAGAACGCCCCCTTCCCAACCTTCCCCCGAATTCGGGGAGGGGAGACAGATTCTTCCCTCACGCCGACTTGTAACAGACGGGGCGCGGCTGGCGGTCATTGACGGCGTGCGAAAGCCGCCCTATGCTGAGACGATTGACGCTGGCAATTAAAGGAATTGGTCATATGGAGTCGCTGCTTCCGCTCAGTAGTTTGTCGTTGTTTTTCGCCGGGACACTGATCCTGCTCATCACGCCGGGACCCGCCGTGCTCTACATCGTCGCCCGCAGCGTCGATCAAGGGCGGCGCGCCGGGGTCGTCTCCGTGCTCGGAATCCAGACCGGCACGCTCGTCCATGTGATCGCCGCCGCGCTTGGCTTATCGGCACTGCTGTTCGCTTCGGCGGAACTGTTCACCCTCGTCAAGTACCTCGGCGCTGCCTACCTGATCTACTTGGGTATCAAGACGCTGATGGAGCGCAAAACAGTCGATGCCAGCAAGCCGGTCGAGCGGCGTTCGCTCGGCGCGATCTACCGGCAGGGCGTGATCGTCGCCATCCTCAACCCGAAGACCGCGCTCTTTTTCCTTGCCTTCCTCCCGCAGTTCGTTGACCCGTCACGCGGATCGGTCGGCGTGCAGTTTTTGCTGCTCGGCATCATGTTCACCGCGCTGGCAGCCTGCACCGATGGCACATGGGCGATCCTTTCCGGCACGGCGGGCAACTGGCTCAAGCGCAGCCCGCACTTCCTCCGCGCGCAAAAAACCATCAGCGGAACGGTTTATATCGGCTTGGGCTTGGTCACGGCGTTCTCTGGCGGCGATCACCAGACGTAAACGAGATACTCATCTGCGCTCCGGTGAGGTCAGGCATAATCGAACCTCTGTCCGTCAGTTGAGTTCGAGGTGTTCCATGATCAACATCGAGTGGGATCGGGACGACTCAGACATCCTGCTTGTGAACGTCGCCTACCCCCTGAAGTCGTGGCAAGAGGTGATCGACGCGATCACCGAAGTTGGCACACTCGCCAGAGCGCGCAATACGCCGGTATTCGCCATCGCCGATCTGGGCAGTCTGCGCGAGTCGTCGATTCCGGCACCGGGAAATTCGGTCAGACCGCTGTTCGACGCCGTGTCGTCCACGCCGGAAAACCTGATCGTCTATGCGATCAGCAGCAGTCCGTTTGTCCATGTGCTGCCGCAGAGCGGCTTACCCGAGTCGCTGGTAGGGCGCATCTACGCCGCGACATCGCCCGCTAATGCCCGCCAGCAGATCGACGCGTACCGGCGCGCCAACGGCTTGTCCGCGCCCGAACCGCCGGACGCGGGCAGCAGTCAGGAAGCATATTTGAATGACACCGACTTGGGTTCAGCCGCCGGGAGTCGCACGAATCAATCCGGGCAGGATCGGTAGGGAGGGCG
>JACSRG010000374.1 GCA_014879865.1 Anaerolinea sp. | reverse complement strand
CAGCGATGACCGTCGGCGCGGCGGTTGCCGCTGTGCCCAATGGCCCGAACTCCGCTTCGGTCTGCGCGGTGCGACCGGCCTGCTTGACGATCACCTCGACGCGATGCATTTGCCCATCTGCCTCCAAATCCGAGGTATAGGTAATGCGATACTGCTGCTTGAGCAGATCGCCGACGTTCTGGAACATCGTCGCTAGCTGGGCGCTGTCCGGCGTTTCCTGATACGTACCGCCAGTCAGCCGCGCCATTCGTTCGAGATAACCACGATCGATCTGGTTGCCCAGCCCGATGGTAAACACCGGGATGTTAGCGCGCGTCGCCGCCTGGATGGGCGTCTCTTCGCTGGCGACCTTGCTGCCAGGATCTTCATCACGGCCATCGGTCAGCAGGATCACCGCGCGGTTGCCGACGATTTCCGCAGACACACTCTGCACCGCTTTGTAAGCAGCATCGTACAACGGTGTGCCGCCGTTAGCCTGCAAGTCATCAATCAATCTGTATAGCTCCGACTTATCTGTGGTAAACACGGCTTCACGAGCAATGTCAACGACATCCAGGTTGACTCGATCGGAAAACGCGACAACCGCTACCCGATCATTCTCCGACAAGCGATCGAGAAAGCGCGTGGCGGCCACCTTCGCATCGGCCAACGGCTGGCCCTGCATGCTGCCCGACACATCGATCACCAACACCACCGACACCGGTACGTCGGGATTCACAAACGGCTCGACCGATGTGATCGTTCTCGCTTGCGGCACACGATCTTCATTGACCTCAAAATTCGCAGCAGTGAGATCGGGCACCGGCACGCCGTTGGCGTCGCGCACGGTGACGACGAGCGTGTGCTGCGGGTGTTGATCCGCCTGCACCGCGTCGATGCGGGCATTCAGATCAGACGGCGATTGAAGCAGGCCGATAATCAATAACGCGCTCAATAGGAATTTCATTATGAATCCTCCGAAATAAAACTCTACCGCAAAGACACAAAGTAAGTCCTGAACTGCAACTCCCCATCTGGCTGAACACCATCACTTGATTCGGCTACGTCGCCAAAGTCAAAGCGCAGCGAAAACCGATGTAGTCGGAGTAGTAGGCAGGAATTTCTTTGTTGCGCCTCACGACCTGCAGTTCAGATATAGCAGAATACCAGCCTCCGCCTCGCAACACACGATATTTACCATTAGTTGGGCCAGTCGGATTCTTCGTTGGTGAATGAGTGTAGTAGGTACCGTCATACCAGTCAGCGATCCACTCCAACACATTGCCAATCAGGTCAGCACAACCATATGGGCTATCCCCGGACGGACTGTATTTCCCAACAGAGGTAGTCCCCTTTTCATTTCTACCGAAATTGCAGTGTGCGCGATCAGGCAGTCCGTTTCCCCAGGAGAACATACGCGCGTCGATTCCTCGCGCGGCTTTCTCCCATTCCGCTTCGGTTGGTAGTCGCACCCTAACAGCATTCATCTCGCCCACCCAATGGCAAAATGCTATAGCATCATGCCAGTTGACATGGGTTATCGGATGAGTTACATTTTTCGATAGAGTGGGGGAAGCTTTCCATTCATAATCTGTCGCTAACAGAAAGGTGGAGAATTGTCCCGTTGTTACCGGGTATTTGCCCACGTAGTACTCATCTAATTCGACTGCATGTTGAGGCAGTTCGTCAGATGGAGGAGAGAAGAATCCTTTCTGAGTGTTGCCCATTAAAAACTTTCCGGCAGGCACACGCATGAAGATCATCTCGACATCAGAGGCCAATGTTAGAACAATTTCATTCTCGCTACGCTTGATAAGCGATGGGCGCGCTTGTTCAAGCATAGGCTTCGCGCTGATCTTTTGCGCCTCTGCACGCTGACGCGCTTCGGCCTGTCGTGCCTGCTCCTCTGCTGCAAGACGCGCTTTCTCGGCGGCTTGCGCTTCAACCTCACGGCAGGCCGACTCCTCCTCTTCTTGGCGCTGCCGCTCTGCTTCTGCCAACAAGGCGGCTTCACGCACCCGCTGCTGGTCTTCATCTCGCCGCAGTATTAGCCAAGACAACAAGCCGTCTGCATCGGGATAATTCGGTTCGTCCTGCAACAATGCATCTGCTTTGTTCATCGCCAGCGCCAGCGCCTCACGCACTTCCTGATACAACTTGTCCAGCCGCGCTTGCCGTTCGGCTAACCAGACGATTTTCGCCTTCTGAATCTCGGCCAACTTTTCGCGCGCCTGCGGAAAATCGGCATCGCGCGCGATCAGCGCGTCCAGCTCGTGAATGGCCTCGTCAAAACGATGCTCGTCGGCCAATACCGACGCTCGTTGATAGATCACCTGCAACTCCGCCCAACGCTGCAAACGCTCCTGCTGCTGCGCCATGCCCGTCGTGGTCTGCGAGAGCAGCGTCGTCACATCACG
>JACSRG010000880.1 GCA_014879865.1 Anaerolinea sp. | reverse complement strand
TGATGGCGATCCATGCCCTGATCGAGCGCGGCGCGTCCGGCGAGGGCGGCGTCCGCGCCTTCGGTCACCAGCAGTTTGACGAAACTCGCCGCGCGCTGACCGACGAGGCGGTGTCCGCGCTGATTATACGCGCCGAGGTGATCCATGTCGCCCATGACGAAAACGGCGCGCCGCTGCTCGTCGGTGACGCTTTCCAGCCAGTCGAGCGCCGCCAGCGTGGACTGCGGATCGGCGTTGTAGGTGTCGTCGATGATCAACGAGCCGCCCAAGCCGTTAAGCGGATTCATGCGTCCGGGGAGCGGCTGCAAATTCGTGAGCGCTTTGAGCGCGTCGGCGGGTGGGATGTCGTAATGGATGCCGACCGCCAGCGCCGCGAGGATGGCGTAAAGCTGATGCTTGCCGAGCAGGGGAGTCCAGCGCCCGACGAAGCGATTGTTGCCAAAGCGCACGTCGAAGCCTGTGCCGGTCGCGCCGACGACGATGTTGAAGGCGGTCAAATCCGCGCCGAAGCCGTCCAAGCCGAGGGTCAGCACACGGGCGCGGGTGCGTCCCGCCATTTCGCGCACGCGGTCGTCGTCGTAGTTGAGGACGCATAAGCCGTTCGGGGATAGATATTCCACGAGCAAGCTGTTTTCCTGCGTGAGCTGTTCGGCGGTGTCGAACTGTTCGCCGTAGGCAACGCCGACCTGCGTCACCACGCCGACATGCGGCTGCACGGCGAGGATCATGTCGGACATTTCGCCGGGCTGTGTCGCGCCGAGTTCCAGCACGACCATTTGGTGTTCCGGCGTGAGCTTGGCGAGAGTCAGCGGCAGGTTAAGCCGCCCGATCACATCGGTGCTGCTCTTTTGCAGCAGGTAGCGCGTGCGCAGCACTTGACTGATCGCTTCGACGGCGATGCTCTTGCCGGACGAGCCGGTCACGCCGATCACCTGAATGCCGAGCTTGTTCAAGATGAAGTGCGACCACTTCATCAGCCCGACCTGCGTATCGCGCACCAAGATGATCGACAAGCCGTCGATGTCGAAATCGGGCGGGCGCATGCACATGATTCCCGTCGCACCGTTTTCGACGGCTTCGCGGATGTACTGATGCCCGTCGCCGCGTTCGGTCTTGAGAGCAACATACAGATTGGACTCGGTTGTGGTGCGCGAGTCGAAAGAGAAATCGTTGAATAACTGCGCGCCCGGTTCGCCGAACAGTTGTCCATTTGCGGCTTCGAGAATGTCGTATAAGCTAATCATGAGCTTTCGCCAGAATTATCACAGAGGGCGGGTCTTCTGCTATAATCAACCGACCCTACCCTTCTCTTGAGTACGCTTTGTATGTCATTTTATTTTGAAATCCTCAAAACCGAAAATAAGGCGCGTGCGGGCGTCTTCCACACCCCGCACGGTGACATCCCCACGCCCGTTTTCGCCCCGGTTGGCACACAGGCGACGGTCAAAGCTGTTCCCCCGCGCGACCTCAAAGAGACGGGCGCATCCTTAGTTCTTGCCAATACGTATCACCTGCATCTGCGCCCCGGTTCGGAACTGGTGCGTGAGATGGGTGGTTTGCATCGTTTCATGGGATGGGACTCGCCCATCCTCACCGACTCCGGTGGGTTTCAAGTGTTCAGCCTTGCGCAGATCAACAAAATCGACGACGACGGCGTAACCTTTCGCAGTCACCTTGATGGCAGTAAGCACCGGCTCACGCCGGAGATTTCAGTCAAAATTCAGGAGAATCTCGGCGCGGACATCATCATGGCATTCGATGAGTGTCCGCTGCCCACCGACCGCCAGATCGTCGAGCGCGCGGTCGCCCGCACCGGTCGCTGGGCGGCGCGCTGCCGCGAAGCGCATCCCGATATGTCCGTACAGGCGTTGTTCGGGATTCAGCAGGGCGGCATCTTCGAAGACTTGCGCGGTCAATCGTCCGAGACGCTGCGGGCGCTGGATTTCCCCGGCTATGCGGTCGGCGGTCTGGCGGTCGGCGAGAGCAAAGGGCAGATGTACTCGACGCTCGATTTCGCCGTGCCCATGCTGCCAGACGACAAGCCGCGCTATTTGATGGGCGTGGGCGCACCGGACGACTTGGCGCAGGCGATTCTACGCGGGATCGATGTGTTCGACTGTGTGCTGCCCACCCGCATCGCGCGGCACGGGGCGGTCTTCACGCCGGACGGCACGATGAACATGGGCAACCTCGCCCATGCCCGCGACGAGCGCCCGATTGATCCTGAATGCGACTGTTATACCTGCCAGCACTTCACAAGGGCTTACGTGCGTCATCTGGTCAAAGCCAAAGAGCTATTAGCGCACTATCTGTTAAGTGTGCATAATATACGCTTCCTTATTCGCCATGTCGAGGCGATGCGGGCGGCGATCTTCGCCGGGACGTTGACCGATTATGTCGAGCGATTCTTGGGACGGTATCTCGCAACTGGCTGAATAAATGACATTGATCTCTGCTTTGCAGACAATTCAGGAGCGCTAGGCACGTATGGGGAAAGCCAGACGTGCGTTTGCGGTTGTCGCATTCACGTTGGTGAGTTGCAGCTCACAAATGCTGCCCGCATCGACGCCGACGACGGAGGTGACTTCGCTGCGTTTGTTCGTGACAACGCCGATGATCCCGTTGGTGACCAACCTGACGGCGGCATACAGCCGCATCAATCCGTCGGTGGTCTTCGAGATCAATTCGGGCAGTTACGAGGCGATGGTCGAAGAAGCCTTGCTGGATGAAGACGCGTATTTGCTGACCAATTACCTGCCGCCGGAAGACGAAAGCCCGTTGATCGCGTTTCCCATCGCGCAAGATGGAATCGCGGTGATCGTGCATCCGTCGAATACGGTGAGCGGGCTGTCGATCAACCGCCTGCGGGGGATTTATCAGGGCTGGATCAACAACTGGTCGGAGGTCGGTGGGGAAGACGAGCCGATCACCGTGATCACCCGCGAGGATGGTTCGGGAACGCGCCATGTGTTTGAAAATCTGGTGATGGGCATCCGGCGGACGACGACGACCGCGCAGATCGCGCCGTCCAGCGCGGCGATGGTCGTCAGTGTGGCGCGGCAGCCGGGGAGCATCGGCTACGTGTCGATGAGCTACCTGAACACCAGCGTACGCGCGCTGTCCATCGACAACATCGCGCCGACTCTGGACAACGTCGCCGCGAATGTGTACCCGCTGCGGGCGCTGGTCTACTTCGCGGGGCTGCAAGAACCCGAAAGCCACTTCCGCCATTTCATCGGCTGGGCGCAAAGCCCCGATGGGCAGGCGATCATCGCGCAGAATTACGCGCCGCTGCTGCAAGACGAGGATTGAGGTCAAAGGACTGAGGACTGAGAACGAGCGGGACGGTATCACGGTTGACCCGTCCCTGTTTGTGGACTACTGCCCCGCGCTGATCGCCTCCGCGACGGCGATTAGGTCGGCGGCACAGGCGGGCGGAATTGTGCCTTCCGGCAGCGCCGTGACCTGCGCGACGAAATCGGTCAGCGCGGCGGTCTGTTCGACCTGCGGGATCGCGTCAGTGACGGTCAGCGGGGCGTCACACAGCGCGGCGATGGACTGCAACCGCTCAAGTGTGGCAAATGGTGTGACGACGCTCAAAGCTCCATCTGGGCCGACAACTGTTGACGACAAAGGATTCGAACTGACGACCGCTAACCGTGCGCCGTAAGGACTCCACGCAGTTGTATCCAACCGCCCGATTTGTTCCTCTTGAAGCATCTCCCCGGTCACAACGTTCCACATACGCACCGTGCCATCCCCGCTAACTGCTTGGATTGTGTCGGGTTCTGCTCCCCAAAACAAGTCGCGTACCCAAGACAAACTGAGGTCGGGAACCTCCCGACTATCAGGTTGGCTGAAAGGGTTGGCGATGAACTGACGCGCCTGTGTCAAAGAGGAATCGTCAATATCCCACACAGTTACTAAGCCATTAACACTAGCTGTAGCAATCTTCTGCTCATCAGGACTCCAAACTACAGAACTGAACCGGTTTGTACAGCAAGCTGTACGAGGGGAGCTAGCACGGACAGAAAAGGCGTCCGTTTCGAAAATATGCACTGAAAGTGGCGTAATCACTGCCAAACTTTGAGAGTCGTCAGTAAATACTGCATCAATAACGGCACCCCCATGATATGATTCGATTAGGGACTCTTCATCAATGTCCCATATCGAAAGCAAAAATTCACTATCTCCATCGCTGGAAAATCCTATGATCTGTGTGCCATCAGGGGGCCATACGATTGCGAAAACAGGTAAGGTAGCCATCAAAGTAGTTCTTAGTTCGCCATTTATGGCATCCCAAACCTTCACAGTTGCATCAAAACTGCCAGTGGCAATCAGCATTCGGTTCGGACTCCAAGCGGTTGTGTAAACGATGTCGGAATGCCCTCTTAGCGTGTGCAACAGTTGTCTAGTGTCTGTATTTCGAAGTTCAACCGTTTGACCAATAACAATCGCAATTTGACTCCCGTCATAGCTCCACCCCACAGGCATAACAGAGGGAATTTGCGCTTCAGACATATAGACAGTTAGATTAAGGCACATGAAACTCACAATGATTACTGCTAACACTCGGAAATTAGACCAATGTCTAAGCATTTCGTTTCCTCTCCTTTACCACTGCTCATTCAGGAAAAGCGTACGTATCCTCGAATCGATATCGAAATATCGCGCATCCCCCGGTAGACTATTGTCTCCTGATCCAGCTATCCCGTTACTGTTAGCCGGAAATGGCGGTTGGGCGGTTGTGCTCCACTGAAGGTTCAGGAATCCCGGACCTGACCATGAGTTGTAGAAGGGTGTTGGGGTTAATGCACAGGAATCTAACGCCCGTACACCTCCGCTTGCGTTTAAGCGATAGACCCAATTGAGAAAAGAGTCTGCTGCCGCTTCAATTGGAGTATTCTCAGGATTCTGCTGAAAGTTTGTTACCAGAGGCACTGCGTTTCCATTACTGTAATAATGAGCTGGTCCTGTCCCCCAACCACGCCCTCCCCTCGTCCAATACTCAATTGTCCCCATTACCATTCCGGGAGGATTATTACAATCTGGAAGGAAAAATGAACCATCAATTGGGTCAGACAATCCTTGTCCTGTTCGGTAGTCAAACACATGCCCCAACTCGTGGACGACGGTGTATTGACTTGCTTGTAGCACAGCATCTGTCCCATCATACTGATCAATTAGGTCACTGTTACATATGATAGCCGCAGGCATTAGGATTCCTGTTCCTTGTGCGACAGCCTCCTGATGGCTAATGCAATACCCGTCGGCAGCGTTGGGATAGGTTAGTGTTGCTGTTTGCCCCGCCCGTGTTCCTAACAAGTAGGTGTAATTGGGTACTGTTACCGTCGAAGCCGTGCTTTCGGTGCGAATGAACAGGATTTCTGTGCCGCTGTTTTCCAACATCACCAAATTGAAGGCTGCCCAAGGTGTATTAACACTAACGGCAAGGTAATCAAAGGCAGTCCCCACGCGCTCAATCCCTGTCATGATCGAGGTGCGCTCGAACGGTGTCCATGATCTCGGAGAAGCTAGAGGCTCAACAATTATGCGTAGACCATACGATCCTGTGATTTCATAGTTCAGATTGCTGCAATCTGCTCCTGAAACGGGATCAACTAGACCATCACCCGAATCTATCCACAATTCTGGGTGCAACGGGGTCTCAGGACTTGCGACCTTTACCACGTTCTCGTACATAGAGGATCGCGCATAGACATGAAGTTGGGCAGCCCCATTGAAGACTGCGACGTGCCTTGTTGTATCTCCAAGTATGGCATCGTAGGCAGTTGTATAGGCGTGCAGGGTTGTTCCGGTTGCTGGTGTGACAATGCAACTTGTCGGAGTAATTGTCGCCGTCGGTGACGCAGTGGGCGTTGGCTGCGGCGTGATAACATAGCAAATTGGCTCTTCAGTGGACTCCGGGTCGCCGCCGAGGGGAAGTCCGCAAATTTCGAAGGGCGTATGTGTGGGGATGGGAGTGTCAGTTGGCGTAGCAGCGGGTGTTATGGCATGTCTGCCATGAATTCGACGAGGGTGCTCAACCCGCCGAACAGCGTCCCTAAGATCAGCAGCCACATGACGCTGAACGCCACATCGCGCCAGAAGCGCAGGCGCGTGCGGCGTTTTTCCATTTCGATTTCGGGGATGCGAATCCGGTAGAGCGCGCCTGCCGCCTCGCTGTTCTTGGCGTTGATGCGCAGCACGTTGTCCAAACAGATCGAGCTCTGATCCAGCGAATCGACGGCGACGCTCATCCACAGCCACGCATCCTCGAAGTCGTTGTCCTCACGGATGAGGTCGCGCAGCATAAGCCGCGCTTCGTCCCGTCGATTCTCCTTGACCAGTTCAATCGCGTCGAGCAGGCGATCTATCCGGGCTTCCGCGCTCGCCTGATCGCTCATGGATTAGTCCGCTGCCGGGGCAAGGGTTTGCTGTGCCGGAGTTGTGATCGTCATGTCGTCCAGCTTGACGCCCATAAACAGGTCGCGCTCGTCAATGCGGTTGCTCGCCGGGGCAGGGTAGACGCGGGTGAAGCCCTGATGCGGCGCGAACCAGCGGCGCAGTGCGAGCGGCATCCGCCACGTCGGTCCGCCGCCCAACTGACTCTTGTGGCATTGATTCGCCTCGTCCCACGCTTCGAAGTAGTTGCTCACGTTGAGCACGGTATGCGTCGGTTCGACGTTATCGACGATCTTCACGAGGTCGATGTCGCGGTTTTTGCCCAACGCGCGTGGATCAAGCCCGCGCAGGCGGAGCATGGCGATCCCTAACTGCAATTGGCGCTTGGGGATGCTCGAATAGTAGAGCTTTTGCGGGCGATAGGGCGCGTGTTCGGTGATGTAGGTCGGGTCGCTGGCAAGTTCAAAGGCGCGGGTGGTGGCGCGCTGAATCGCAATGTGATCGGGATGTCCGTAGCCGCCATATTTGTTGAAGGTGACGACGACCTGCGGCTGAACCTCGCGCAGAATGTCGGTGACGCGGCGCGTGACATCGGCGACGGGGGCTTGCCACAGACATTCGCTGTCTTCGCAGGTCGGCGTCCCCATCATGCCGCTGTCTTTGTAGCCGAGCAGAAAAACCTGCTTGAGCCGCAGTTTCTCCGCCGCGCACGCGAGTTCCGCGAGGCGCAGTTCGGCAATCGAGTTATAGCCCTCCAGCATCTCCGGGCTGACCGTGCCGCGTTCGCCGTTCGTCGCGCAAATCAAATAAACATCGACACCCTCATCGACCAGCTTGGCGATTGCCGCGCCAAGCCCAAAGCTCTCGTCGTCCGGGTGAGCATACGAAATTAACAGGCGAGGTTTCATGTTCCGACCACTCTAGACTGATTCACCGATACATTATAATGGATTCAGACGCGGCAGGAGTGACGAATCGCACATCTGCCAAACCGACGATTCCCCGGTGTAGTCGGATCGTCCCCTGTGCAAGCCCATGAGCGGCGCGTATACTTCTCCGCGCTGCCCACAGAGGGGCGCTTTATCTGTCAACTGATCTTAAGGAATCGTATGCACCGGGCAATCCGTCTATTCCTGATGGCGGCGCTGCTGGTGGTGGCGGTGTTGTCCGTCCAAGCCAGCCCAACCACGTCCGCCCCTGCTGTACAGATCACCCTGCCGGGGACGAATACCCCGCCCCCGTTGAGCTTTGCGACCAACACTCCGAGCGGACCAACCTCCACATTTACGCCCCTGCCACCGACGGCGACGAATACCGAGACGTTCACCCCGACGCTGACACATACGCCGACGATCACGCCGAGCGCGACGTTTACGCCGACCTTCACCTACACGCCGACCAATACGCCCACGTATACGCCGACCTTCACCCCGACGTTCACGCCCTCGCCGACGCCCGTCGGTCCGTATTCCTACCCCGAAGGCGTGAGTCCGCTGACCGGGCTGCCGTATCCGAACGAAGAAGCGCGAAATCGCCGCAACCTGATCGTGAAGATCAGCAATTACCCGCCGCTGGTGCGCCCGCAGAGCGGGATCAATCAGGCGGATGTCGTATATGAGTATGAGGTCGAAGGCGGGGTAACGCGCTTCGCGGCGATCTACCGCAACAACACGCCGGATCATGTGGGACCCGTGCGCAGCGGGCGCTTGGTCGATCTGGAACTCGTGCCGATGTATCAGGCGTTGTTCGCCTATTCGGGCGCGAGCGAGCCGGTGCAAAACATGCTGATGGATCAGGAATGGGCGCTGCAAATCATTTCGCCGTCGATTGGCGACAACTGCGAAGAGGCGGGTTTCTGCCGCTTCCCGCAAGACGGCATCCCCTTTGAGCATACGCTCTACTTGGATACGAACGTGCTGTACGACCGGGCGACGCGGCGCGGGGTCAACACGGGCTACCGGGCGCGCGGCTTCGCCTTCAGCGAAATCCTCAGCCCCGGCGGAAACCCCGCGACGGATGTTTTTGTGGATTACTACGGGCAGACCGATGCGCGCTGGCAGTACCGCGAGGATAGCAACACCTACGTCCGCTATACCGACAGCGCGCCGCACTTCGACGCGGCGGACGGCGAACAGTTGTGGGCGGACAACCTGATCATCATTGAAGTGCCGCACGAGGAGCGTCCCGACCTGTTCGAGCCGGAGAGTCGCAGCGCGTCGCACCAGATCAACCTGTGGGATACGGGACGCGCGTACCTGTTCCGCGACGGCGTGTACTATGACTGCTACTGGCGGCGGCGGGACCGCGAACCCGGTTCGGCGTTAGAGATCATCTTCGGCGATGGGACACCCGTCATGATGAGTCCGGGGCGCACATGGGTGATGATCACGCGCTGGATGAACTACGTGACGATTTCCACCGAGCAGCCGAACGTCGAAGCGACGGCGACGATCATCGCGCTGACGCCGACCAACACGCCGTGGCCCACGCCCGTGCCGGAAACCGCGACGCCGGGAAGCTAGAAGCGCAGGACTGAGAACGAAAGGGACGGGATCAAGCTTGATCCGTCCCTTTTGATTGCCGCTGATCCGCGTTCAGCGCGGCGGGCTGCTCGATATGGGGGATTGCGTCGCTGACGGTCGTCGGCTCATGCAGTGCCGGTTTTCTTGCACACCAGATATAGTACGGTGGACAGTTCTTGTCTGGTCAGTCCATCTACATTCGTGTAGAGCTGCCGCGCTTCTATTTGGGGTTTCGTACCACACCCAATGACTTTGAAACCCACCGACTCCAATTCGCCCCAAATTTCCGCTCCACGAAACCAGTAATTCCGAGCAGACCGATCAACCAGCGCCGCTAGGTTGAGCTTGCCGCCTTGTCGCATCCATGGCAAGTACTGAGTACTCTCCTTGTTGCCTGTAAGAGCCCGCACTAATCTCAACCACAAAGCAAACACTCGATGACCTATCGACCGCATGCGCGCATCGTAAAACAGCACTGAGACGATCACTGTTCCACCGGGTCGGCAAACCCGGTACATCTCAGGGAACGCACGTTTTCTTGCTTCAGCATTTTCAATCGCGCTGATAATCTGCCCGACGTAAATCAATTGATCGAACGACTCGTCAGCGTAGGTGAGTTCAGTGGCGTCTTGGACTTGGAACTCGATGCTGCCCGGCTCGATGTCCTTGCGCTGCTTGGCGACCTCGATATATTCAGGTACAAAGTCACAACCATGGAGATCGGTATAGCCCAACTTCTGAAGCGCTATGAGGACACGCCCGCTCGCTGTTCCAACTTCCAGCGTCCTACGATCCTTCTCAAAATAGGTGTTAAATAGATACGCCTCTTGGTTCATTAGATGAACAGGTGCATATGCCCATTTTGCAAATTCGGTGGTCTGGTAGACTGTGTGGTTGTCGCTCATTTTAGGTCTCACAATTAGAAAGGCGTGAAAGGTCAAGTCACACGGTATGAAGGGAAAGACTTTGCGGGATCAATAGTTTGGCCGCGCCCCTCGAACCACGAACGCCGTTGCGACTCAGCCAGAGAATAGAGCGTCTGGTCAACGACATACCGCCAAATCTTGAAGCGATGTTCACGATCTGAAAAACCAGACTTAAATTGGTACAAGCTGTCCTTGCGCGCGCCCAAACCACCACCGAGATGTAAAACACTTGCCCCGGCTTCTTTAGCCCACAAGCGCACATCGTCAAAGAGAATCTTGTTGGCAGATGGTTCCGGGTATTCTGGGTTCGTGCCGCCGAGGTGATACTGCACGATTCCGTTCACCAGAGTAAACAAAGCCGCACTCAAGATCACGTCGTCAAGCCGCACTACGAACAATTGCAGCGAGTCGCCCAACGCGGCACGCAGTCCAGCGAAATAAGCTGCATCAAAATAATACTGCGATGACGCCCCGACGCGATCCATTGTCTGTTTGTAAATATTTTGAAAAAACTCAAAGTATGTCCAATTGACATCGTGAATGGTACGTAACCCCCGTTTTCGCGCGTTGCGAATATCAGTTCGATAACGCGCGCGATATTGGGTGAACGCCATATCTGACGGAAGCGTGAGGTCAATCGAAATGGTGTAGCCTATATCGACTACCTCACCTAACGCTAACCCACGATGATTATTCAACAACGGATGGAGTCGCTGAAACGCTGAAATTACACCTGCTTCTTTTAAAGCTGCCCGAAGCCTGTCGGCAAATCGCTGATTCAGCCCCTCGTTTTCCCAATTTGTGTTGGTCACGGGACCTGCATAACCGTAAACGGACGTGGAATCAGAATAGCGTCCAAGGTTCTCATTCAACCCCTCGATCCCCGCTAAGGGGCGAATGACAACAGGGAGCGCAATGACTGCGTCATCTTCTTCGTAAACGAACAGTTTCGCTTGGCAACTGCTAAGTTCTGCTTCCATAGCATTATACGTTGGCAGGTGATAAAAATCATAACCAGAACAACGTCTTAGGACAGCCTCCCACTGCAAACGATCATTGGACTCAATGATTCGCATTTTTCGTCCTTTCGCTCTGCGTTCCGAGGAATTCAGGGCTAGAGAAGTAGCCTTCCTGACTGATACCTTCTTGCCGTAGGACTTTCCACGCAGTAATCGCCAGAATTTTAATGTCCAGCCAGAGCGACATATGATCTACGTACCAAACGTCCATCTCAAATTTGTCTTCCCACGAGAGGGCGTTACGTCCTTGAATCTGTGCCCAACCAGTAATTCCCGGTCTAACGTGATGACGCCGTGCCTGTTCAGGTGAATAACGGTCAAGATACCGCATGAGTAAGGGACGCGGACCCACCAAGCTCATATCACCCTTCAACACATTGAACAACTCAGGTAATTCATCGAGGCTCGTTCGGCGCAGAAATTGCCCAAGTCCCGTAATGCGATCAGCATCCGGAAGCAGGTTTCCGTCAACATCCCGTTCATTGTTCATCGTGCGGAATTTGTAAATGGTGAAAGGTTTACCCTGAACCCCGGGGCGCTGCTGCGTGAAGAATACGGGCGTTCCTATGCGGGCGTACACGATGATGATCAGCAGCAGCAGCAGAGGCAGCAAGATGAGGGTGCCCGTTGCGGCAATCAATAGATCCAGAGGGCGCTTCAGCCAGTAGCCTACGCGCTGAGATTTTTTGTTCAATGAATTCAGCAAGACGTTCTCAACTTGTGACGCCAATCTGTCCCGGTTGAAATCACCATAGGCGAGGGCGCGTGCAGCCTGTCGGGCGGCGAGCAGTCGCTGCGAGTCGTGCAGCAGCGCAGCAACCATTTCTGCACCGACTTGCGGGTTATCCCATGGAATCGCCAGTCCTGCACCGGTACGTTCCAAGAACTCCGCCTGCCACCCACCATAATTGATAATGATGGGTTTGCCAGCAGCCAGCGCATCAAAAACCTTGTTTGCAGAATTGTTCCACATGGGGCGAATCGGTGCAAAGACCGACATTGCTGCCGTAGCCGTTGCAAGCACGGACGGCACATCAGTTTTCGGGATTGATTTCCAAATGGACAGATTGACGTCCAACACGCCGCGCTCACGCGCCTGCTCGTTCACCTTCTCAAACTCGGCACCATCCCCCACGAGCAAGAAATGCACCTCTGGCGCAATCTTCCGCATGGCTTCCGCCAGCTTGACCACGTAGTCCACACTGTTGATGAGTCCGAAAGTGCCGGTATAGATGACGAGCGGGCGTTCAGCGGACAATCCCAGCTTCTCGCGGACGTGGTCGGGTTCAGGACGCCGAACGTCAAACCGATCCACATCACACGCATTGGGAATAACGGTAATGCGTTCTGGCGCAATGCCGCGTTCGACAATGCCCTCTTTCATCCCCGGCGAGAGCGCAATCAAATGCGTGGCGCTGTGGTAGGCGACCCATTCAAGCGCGTGCGCCAGCCAGCGCAGTACCGGATGTTTCAACGCGCCCACGGCGATGGGTAATTCGGGCCACAGGTCACGTACTTCAAATACCATCGGGATTCGATGCCAAACCCGTCCGATAATCGCAGGAATCGCAATGGTCAGCGGCGTGCTGGTGGCATAAATAACATCGCCCCGGTGACGCGTCGCATAAAACGATGCCATGATGGCAAAGCGAAAGAACGCAAAAATCCGTACCCGAAACGACATCTTATTCGAATAAGCGACCGGAATTACCGTGATTGGAATTCCATCAATTTCCGTATGGGTAGTTTTTGTCAGGGTTTTATATTCATCGGGCAGGTAGGCGGCAGACGTGATCACGCGCACCTCATGCCCCTGTGCGATCAACCGGCGCGCAAACTCATAGGATCGCGTTCCACCTGATGACTGCGGTGTAGCCAAGTATTGATGGAGATAAATCACTCTCACGATCTGGTTCGCTTTCGTGCGATTGGTCGCTGGTGGAGATCATGACAATGCAGGATTAATCCTGCCGGGGACGACGATGCGGCTGAAGAGTCAGCCGCAGGACCCGCCTGCGCGAGGTGCGGATAACTCGCTTTCGCAGTGGTGCGTCAACCCAATTGCTGCCTAAACAGATAAACACACGGCTATGGTAACGCGGTTCATGTCGTTTGACCAGACCCCAAGCATTGAGATAAGGGGCAAACGCATCTCGGCGGCACAGGCGGGCAGGATTGCCCCTTCCGGCGGTGATGTGACTTGTGTGGCGATCATCCCACTAACGCCAACCAACACGCCGTGTCCCACGCCCGCGTCGAAGACGGCAGTTAACGCCTCATTCCAGACTTCAATACTTCCCGTTGCCGACATACCCTCAACTCTAGCCCCTGAGACAACGAGATTCACACGAGGACTCCAAATGAGATTGGCGATACTTGAGGTAATTGATGTCGTAGGAAGTGTTAACTGCGCCTCGAGTGAGCCAGTGCTTGAATCCCAGACTTGTATGGCGGCAACGCTTGACGAAGATGCTCCAGAGTCTGAATCGCCCGTTGTCTGCAATCGCGTTCCCGTCACATTCCATAGAAATTAGCGGCAGGGGACACCGGGTTTGAACCCGGTGGGGAATGCCGTGCCCGTGCTTGCA
>JACSRG010000180.1 GCA_014879865.1 Anaerolinea sp. | reverse complement strand
GCCATGATCCGCTCCTGTGCCGGAGGCATGTGCGCGGCGATGAAGTATTTCCAGACGAGCGAGTAGAGCGCCGCGCCATCACTGGGCAGGTCTTCAGGGACACGACTAATGTCGGTCGGTGCGATCCCGCTGCTGACAACCACATCGGGGACGGCGTAATCCATCCCGAATTCGCGGCGGATGTATGCCTGCGCTGCTGCGCTGACTTCGGTCAGCGGCGTGCTGTCGGGATGGGTGATCCAGCCCGCTTCGTACAGGGTTTCAACGAGTGTTAGCACCCGTTCCGGCGACAGCGCGAGGTCGCGTTCAGCCAGCTCGATGAGCATTGGCGGCGTGAGCGAGTCCGGTGCGGGATGTGCTTTCAACGCCTGCCCGGTTCCGTCCACCCAGAACATGCCTTGCTTGAGCAGCGTTTCCAACTGCGCCGCCTGTTCCGCATTCCGCACCGCCAGCGGCGCGCCTTTGCCGTTCAAAACCTGAGCGGTGAACGACGTGCCATCGCGCTCGAAGGTGACGGAGGCGTGCCAGCGCGTTTCGGGAGGTTGAGCGGCAATCCGCGCTTCGTGCGCTGCCACCAGCCGCAGCGCGACCATGCCGTTATGGGTGAGCGCCATCTTGACGCCGACCGCCTTACGGACTCCAGCACTGACGCTCCAACCGATCACCCGATTGATGATGCGGTGCGTGACTTCCGCTTCGACAAGGTGTATATCGAGCGGACGTGGTGTGGCGAAGGCGGCACGAATGGTATCGGGTGTAAGCGCGGGAAGCGTCACCCGATAAATCGGCTTGTCTTTCGCGTCTGGCGAAAGCGCCAGCGCCTGCCATGCCATCGCTTCACCAGCAAGAGTCGGCGGCGTGGCGGCATAGACGGCTTCGCTTTCCCGGATCGCTTTCATCAAGCGGCGGACGAGATTACCTTTGCCCGGCACGACGGCGAAGGTCGGGCGGAAGTCGTCATCCACGTCGATGCCGAGCTTGTCGGTGGGTAGGTCGCGCACAAAGCCATCGCATGGCTCGACACGCCAGCCGTCACCGAGCGCATCAGTCAGAATTTTCGCCTGTGCGGGCGTTTCTACGATCACAAGTTTCATTCGGTCACTCCTTCGTGTGCAGTCGTTTTGCGTTCAGGTCTTTCAGCAGCAGTCGCAGTGCCCGGCGCACGTTTGTCCGTCCGCCCAGCAGGGAGACGGTCGGCAAGCTCTCGTTCACGCAGGGCAAGCCAGATGTGCCATTCGCGATAGGCGTGGTACGCCTGTTTTTCCAACTCCTGCCACGGCGCGGTCGCCGTCGTTTTGGGCGGCATGTCATTTCTCCCTCGGCTTTCGACTAGGTGGTGCGGAAACGCGCCAGTTCGCCCGGTGTTGCCTTGCCGAACAGATACCACAGCCCTTCGTCCTGAATGTCCAACACGAAGTGAAAGCGCGGCAGCTGCGCGATGATGTCACGGTGCTGCTGGTTGAAATGGGCGAAGGCGGCATCGTCACGGAAGACGTTCATTCCCTGCCGCTGGCTGAAAATCACACGGATCGGGCAGTTCTCGAAGATCAGGCGGGATTTTCCCTCAAGGAACACTGACATTTGTTGATCGACCATGAGTGCTTTTTTCCTTCTCGTACGGAAGGTCTTCGCAGCCTCAATCAGGAAATCCAGCAGTGACGGATGGCGCATCAGGCGGTAGACCTCATCCACCGCAATGATGCGCGGCTGCTCGTCGATCAGGCTGTCACGGCGGATGGCGCTCAAAACCTGCGTGTACGCCAGCGCCTGCAAGATCGGGTCGCCTTCTAGTTCATGGAATGAGAAGACGCGCGGGCTGATCCAGTCGCGCCCGCCGCGTGTCAGGTCGATGTTGGTCGTCCCGTTCAGGAACGATGACCACGGTCCCGATCCGGTACACAGTCCGGCGATCTCGTCAGCAAGGTCACGGGCGATGGCTTGTATAGCGGGCTTATCGCCCAACTGCGACAGCACATCACAGACCGTTTCGCACGTCGGTGCGAGATCAGGCGACACGCGGTCGAGATCAGGAAATCCACGATAGAGCGTCTCCAGTGCCTCACCGAGCAAGCCGCGTTCCAAATTTTCACGCTGGCCGCCGGAAAGCTGTCGCCCCAGCACTGTCTCATAGAGGCGGGTGGTGTGGCTGACCTGTTCCAAGAGTGTTGGAAACATCACGTCCTGCGGATTGAGGCGGGTCGCCTTCGCGCTCAGGACGTACCACGGCAGCCCAAAGGCTTCGGCGATGTGCCGTCCATGTCCCATCGGTTCGAGAAAATCGAACGAGATACCGTTTTCGGCATACTCACGGGTCAGGTAGCAGTTCAGGGCGAAGGTTTTGCCGTAGCCGGACTGCCCGACCCAGACCTCATGCGTGGCACGTTTGTCCCGCCACGAG
>JACSRG010000910.1 GCA_014879865.1 Anaerolinea sp. | reverse complement strand
GGCAACCCAGCGCGACTCGGCGCGCCCACGCTGATAGCGAAGCTCACCGAAGGTATTGCTGCTCTCGCTTACAACCTCCTGGAATATGTGCGAACCGCGCTCTTTCCGGCTGAAGCGTTTCCCGCCGCCCCAGTTGTAGCGCTGGCGCACACGCGGATTGATGGCGTATTCGAGATTGAAGATTGACGACGAGCGCCCGTTGAACGGCGTGCCGGTCATCGCCAGCACTTTCTTCGCCAATCCCGCCATCCGCGAGAAAGCCTCACCGTTCCCTGTGTCCCCGTGCTGCGCCTCATGCACCTCGTCCCAAATGAGCAGATACACCCGATTCGGGTACATCTTCTTGAGGTATTCATCCAGCCGGTAGCGTGGATTTTTCGGCGGATATTTCTCGCCTGGCTTCGGCTGTGAACCCCGGTCACGGCTTTCGCGCCAGAGCGGTGTCTGACAGACAGCACATGTCCGTTTGCCGCCTTCCAACCACGACTGCGACGCGGGCGCGCTTACGCCTTTCTTCTCCTGCATGATCGTACAGCCGCAGTGAGGGCATTTCGGCACGCGCTCCCGGCGGATGCGTTGATTCGGCAGATAACCGTCGGGCACGGGCGAGTTGTATCGCCACAGCGCGACCGTTTCGCTCCGCCAGACGACTGCCGGTTCCCACGCGCAGCCCAGCTTGGTGAGGTCGCGTTTGATTAGCCCGATTTTCGGCACATGCGCGGGCAATGCTTCGGCGCGTTCCATGAAACGCTTAACATCTTCATGCCGGTCCAATCGCTCGATCACGGCTTTCGGCGCGATGCTGACCAACTCGCGTTTCCACTTCTCGATCAGGTGCGGCGGCGCGACGATGAGGACGATTTGATCCCGGCGGATGTCATCTGCCAAAGTTTTCACAACACCGGAAGCAATGCTGATCGCTGCTGATCCGCCCATGAGCGTTTTTCCCGTGCCCATGGAGCCGATAAGCAGAATGCTGTTTCGTGACTGAAAGCCCCGAGCCACCGCGCCGACGACGTGTTTCTGCGCGGTATACATGGGGTATTTTCCCTTCAAACGGATGCGGCCCAACCAACCGCCGATCCCTGCAAAGTCGAAACCGTACATGGGTTTGAACTTTGTATTGAGATACTGTGCCAGCGCCCGCTTGTTGGACGTGATGAAGCCGAGCAGCGCCTCGTCGCCTTCCATCTCGACGGTCGTGCCGTCGCTGGCGATCAGCGAAAGCGTGGTCGTCGGTTTCAGGCGGATGGTCGTCTTCTTGACCTGTCGTTCCGGGTCGTTCGGATCGGCTTCGACCTCAACGCGAGCGACCTGCTCGACGTGGCGCGTCTTGCCACGCAGCGCCACGTGCCCGTACTCGTCTGTTTCAATCACTGCACCATCGGCGACGCCCGCCGCCAGCACCAGTGCCAGATGTCCCGGACGTGGCGCGACCACCGGCTCAATTTCGGCGGGTGGCGGCGGGACTTCGAGCAGCGCCTGAAATCCGCTCGTCTTCCATGCGCCCTGTTCTTCGATGAGCTTCAGTCCAGCAGTTTCGTCAAGCATGTCCGGCGCGAAAACGAAGCGCTGAATGACGCGCGGTGAGGGCAGATGATAGAGAGGCTCTGCTAGCACGGTGAGCGGCTGCGGATTCTCGCGGTCACGGATAATCTGTTCGTACAACACGGCGGGATCGAGCGAAACCCCTTTCACGGCGGCAACGACCATCTGGTCATACTCGCCAAGATGCTTCCCCGGCAGCGCCCAGACATCGACGCGACTGCTGTGTTTCGCCAAGAACGCTGCCGCTTCCTGTGTGATGTGCTGGCGATACACACACCACAGCGCCAAGCCGCCGTCCTGCACCCACTTCCAAGCGTGACGCAGATACCGGAACTCGACGCGCTTGCTGCCCGATGCCGCCGCATCGTGGTCGTAGGGTGGATTGAGCCACGCTGCGCCGAAGACGTTGTTCGACGCCACCAGCCGCTCCACGTCGCAGCGCACGGCTTGGGTTGCGCCGAAGCGGACGATGCACGCCGCCGCGCGTTCGCCGTCAAGTTCGTTGGCATATGGCGTAACGTTCCACTCCTGCGCCGCTGCTTCGAGAAATGCGCCTTCCCCGGCGAACGGATCCAGCAGCCGCACGGCAGGCGCGGCGGGTGCGACTAACGAAAGGAGCGCTGGATAGTGACGCTCCTCGATGGGCAGATAGCCCATGATCATCTTGCTCTCGGCGCGTGCCATACGACTATCCTTTCATGCCAGCAGTTTTTGAATATAAGCGGGCAAATTGGGCGTTTTCTTGATCTCGGCTTCCGTCAGGATGATCACATCGTCGAAGTACAGTAACAGCGTGTCACAGCGCAAGCTCTCGCCGTCGCTGCGATGGGCATACGCGCCGTTGACCTCCAGCGCGATCCG
>JACSRG010000608.1 GCA_014879865.1 Anaerolinea sp. | reverse complement strand
CATAAGCGCTGCGAGATAGCTACCCCAGCGCATGGTCAACGCGACAAGACCAATGCCGAAAATACGGGTCTGAAAACCAACCGAGTGAGGCACTGAAGGTTGTGCGAGCAGATAGGTACGGATTTGGTCGAACATCGTTTGTGCTGGTGGCGTGATCGTGTACACATCTCTCTGCCAGCGCTCATCAAAGGCTGACGTAACCATCCCGCCATCCAAGACAAAATCCTCTTGTACAGGAATGCGTATGCTCATGGGTTAGCCTCCTTAACTCGAGCGAGATGGACTGCCTGTCACAAGCACCATCATCATTCTCAAGAATTAGCACAGATTTTCCAATCCAGCAAGTGACTGAAAGAAAACAACAAGCGATAGAGACCTGAGTGTAACCATGAATGACAGCTAGCGATGTTCTCGCCTAAGCTTCGTATGTAACGATTACTCCGATGTCCTCAGCACTCTACATGCCTTCTGCGTTCCAGCCTGCTTTACGAGTCATTGGGTGCGCAATCTCGCTGCGTTTGGTGCGCTTTCTATTCCGCAAGCGTAGCACGCCGCACCGCCTGCAAAGCCGCATGCGGCTTCGGCTACGGACGCGCGTCTGGCTGACGCCGCTCCGCTCATGCGCGTCCGTGCCGCCCTCCGGGTGCAGGCAGTTGAGGCGGCGCGCTCCTTTCACTTGCGTAGAAAACGCACCTTACCAAACGCATAGCGAGTGATCGTTCACACGGATGTCCCGTGCGAGAGCGGCTGCGTAGCTCGAAAGGGCGCGCTGTAAATCCTGCCCGGTGCCACTGCGTACCGACGGTCTCCTACTGGTGAACGCGCTCACTCGACTGTGCCAAACGCCCTCGACCTGTGATGCGGGGCTGATCCTCCCTGAGGAAGGAGAGCAGCTTTGCCAAGCCGCGCACAGACCACCGATGTGCAGATCGTCGTGAATGCGAGCGGGCAACCGCTCGACCGGAAAGGTCAACCGTTCGCGGTGTTCGGAGACGAACCCGGACGGCATTCAGGCGGCAACCTGCACTCATGGGCGTATTCACAGCGCCTCGTGGACTTCGGTCTGCGGGGCGCTGATCTTTTCCCGACCAATCCACACCTTTACGGAGGTGATCATGAAATCGGAAACCCATCTGCTGATGGCTGGCAGTCGTTATTCCACGCGAGCGGCTCTCACGTATGCGCGGCGAGCCGTTCAGCGCGCGCATCAATTGGGCTGGATCATCCTCGTCGGCGACAACCCCAAGGGGATCGACATGGCGGTGGTGCAGGAATGTCGCCGCCTCAAAACCAAAGTGATCGTCGCAGGAGTCGCCAACTTCCCGCGCAATGGCGGATACTGGCACGGCAGCTATCTCAAGGTGACACGCGATTTGTATCGCAGCGCAGGCGGTAATCTACTGAACGGCTACACCGCGCGGGATCGCTGGTTGGTGGACAACTGTCAACGCGCTCTCTTCATCTGGAACGGTAACAGTCCCGGCACGAAAGCCGCCTACGACTACGCCGTGCAGCGCGGCAAGACCGCTGACCTCATCCGCTTCGATGTGCAGGTGCATCCCCATGACTGAGTCCGTGATTCGCATTGAACGCAGTCAGCGTGACCCGAACAAGCCACCGTGGTGGTGGATACTGGGCGACACCTATCCGCAGCGGGTGCTTCTCAAGCAGCACGGCGCGCGCTTCAGCGGCAAGCGCCGTGCGTGGTACTTCGTCGGTTGGGAACTGCCACCACCGATTCGCCAGTTGACCGGGGACGTAACGCAGATCGAGTCAGCGCCGGAGGAAACCGAAGAAGCGCTCGATCCTGATCCCGGCATGAGTCCCGAACTGGAACGGCAGATTCTGGATACACTGGCGCAGGACGATGCTGAGCACGTCAGCAATTCGCCTTTGGCGGTAGTTTCCCAACCTGAGGAAAAAGTCGAAGCGGAAAAACCGATTGAGGATGAGAAGCCGCCCGCCATTCGCGTGACCAAACCCGCCCCTTTCCCGATAAACGGCGAACCGCTCACAGCGGTACAGGCGGCGATTCGGGATGCTCGGTCAATTCCCATGCCTAACACAGCACCTCATGTCAACGCGGGGCAAATCAAACGGATCGCCCAGTCCTACTGCGGCGAACTGACGGGCAGCATTTCCGGGCAGGTCTTCTCGTATGGGTGGGCGGTTCACGAAGGCGTGTGCGTCTACTTGAACATGGCAGGTCCGCGCGTCGCTGTAGAAGCCATCCGTGCCAAGCTATCGAAAGGCGATCAGGTGTCGGTTGTGCCACCCGACGCGCCCGCCATCGAACTCACCGCCGGGGAAGGCAACACGGGGATGTATCACGCCTACCTGCATTACCTGCCCGAAGCGCGCTTCGCTTCCCTAATCCTCGTCCATGACTGGGCAGTCACGCCGAACTACGGCGGCAAG
>JACSRG010000909.1 GCA_014879865.1 Anaerolinea sp. | reverse complement strand
CGCCTGCGTGGGGGCAGGGGGATAGGTCGGGCGCGGCGCAGACGTCGAAACAGCCGAGCAGCCCGCGCCGATCAACAGCAGCGCGATCAACAGGAGCTTCATGGCACGGTGATCGTTTCTTGCGCGATGAGCAGATCGGGTGTGTCCCACCCTTTTTCCGCCATGAGTTCGATGAAGGCACGGCGCAGGATCAAGCGGGCGGTGAGGGTAACGCTGCCCGCGTTTGCCGGCAAGCGGAATTGATAGGTCGATGTGTCGGTGGCGAAGGCGGCGATCCGGTTGTCGCTGACGAGGCTGGTTTGCCGCCAGTAGGCAGCGGTTGGCGTCTCGCCCGTGTAGACATCGGCGAGGATTTTGGCGTAGAGTACGCCGGGCAAGCCTGCATAATAACCCTGCGCCGGGTCGCCGATGCCGCCCCATGCCGGAATCCGCGCGCCGTCGAGCAGCGTGAGCGGATTGCCGTCTGCGTCGTGCGCTTCGACCAGTAAGATCACCTGCCGGAGCGGGTTATCGGTGGGCAGATGATGCCCCGTCCCGGTATTCGTGACTTCCACCGTAACGCGCACCTGTTCGCTGCTGCGCGTTCCGTCGAGTGTAATCGCGGCGGCAGTCGCCAGCAGCGCCTCGTCTGCCGCTCCCGGCATCAAATGACTGAAGATCGTCTGCGGGTCACGCACGGGGACGAACTGCGTCACGTCCGGCGGCAGATCGACAAAGGTCGTCGTGCCGCGCCGGGGCATGTGACAGTCCTGACACGTCTGCCCGCTGATCGGATCGCTGTACGGGCTGTCCAGCCATTCGCCGAAGCTGTTGTAGATGCTGACGCCCCAAAATGAGCCGGTGTGACAGGCGGCGCAGAACTGGCTTTCAGATTGCAGCGGCAGGTAGATGTCGTCTCCGGGGGTATCGTCGAACGGGCCCATGAAGACCTGTTCATCATGCGAGGGGCGCAAGAACGTGAGAGAGAACACGCCGGGCAAGTCGGGCACGGGCAAGCCGTCCGCTCCCAAGCTAATCCCGCTGATTTTGTGGCAGAAGTCACACGTTACGCCCTCCCGCGCGACTCCGGCGGCGGTATTCGGGTCGGCGTTGTGACCGTGTTCCAGCGCGAGGATCGGCACATGACAGGCGGCGCATGATCCCGCCGAATCGGGAAAGTCGAGGCGAAAGCCCACGTCGCCCTGACCGGACGTCGGCGCAGTCGGGATGTCAATGCCGAGCGCGGAATCGAACTGGTAGGCGGTGAGATCGCCGCGTGTTCCATCGAGTGTCGTGCCGTTGTACAGCGAGAGGAAACGCGAGTTGACGGCGGACTGAGCGTGCGCGTCGAGCAGCCATTCATCGACTGGCAGCGGCGCGGGCTCGTCCGCCGCGCGCACGGTTTCCGACCGGTGGGCGTGGCAGCGGGCGCATGCCGCCTCGTTCTCGCGGTCAAGGATCGGACTGATGAAGGCGTAATCCGGGTTGTCTTCGGTCGGGTGCGGCAGCAAGGTGAGCGTGATCGGGTTGGGGGGCGCTCCGGCAGCGGCGGCGATGTAAAACCCCGGCGCGGAGGCGGTCACATGGGCGAAGTTGTCGAGCAGCGGGACGGTCAGCGTGAATGTACCGTGCTGGTCGGTGATCGTGTAGTCGGCGCTGCCCTGAATCCGCACCACCGCCCCGGCCAGCGGCGCTCCATCCGCCAGTACCGTCCCGCGCAGGCTGGTACGTACCCCATAGAGCAGCCACGCGCTAAAGCCGAGCGCAAGTAGGGCGACGAGTATCAGCGCCGGTTTGTGCCCGAATCCGCGTCCAAGCAGAGCCATTAGCTTGAAGAGCCCACGACAATGTGTAGTTCCGGGTCGCGGGTCAACTGTGTGACCAGCGACTCCGGCAGCGCCGCTGCGCCGGGGATCACCACGATCTGATCCGGTCGCCCGCCGTGCAGCAGGTCATAGGCGTAGTTGATGTGCGTGAACGCATCCGCCGCCGCGAGATCGTCGTAAACCGGGAGTTCCTGATAGCCCGCGATCTCTTCGCCCCACGTCACGCGGACGAACCACCAGTTCAGCCCGTTCGATTCTGCCGGGTAGGGGTCTTGCGCCAGCATATCGGCGGGGGTTTGCCGCCGCGCCCAGAGCAGCGTCAGCAGCGCGATCTGGTCATGGCTGACGACATCCGTCGAGGCGATGATCAGCGGATTGGCGAGGGGTAAGGCATAGCCCGCATCCGGTCCGTAGGTCGTCAGGATGTGATCCGCCAGCGTCAGCGTCAGGCGCAGTTTGTCGCGCAACTGGGGAATCGTGTTCAGTTCGGCGATCTTCTCGTGGAAGGTCGCGCCGTCGCGGTGCAGCACCATGCGGCTGTGGTCGCTGATCCAGCCGACCGCGTTTTTGAGTCCGAGCGATGCTCCGGCGAGGACGTGTTTGCCCAAGCGCGGCAGATTGAC
>JACSRG010000290.1 GCA_014879865.1 Anaerolinea sp. | reverse complement strand
CTCCACGCCTGCACCCACCATGTGTACGTGCCGACGGTGTTCATCGCGACGCCGGGGCTGGCGGTGCAGAAGCTGCCCGCGCAGATCGAGTCTTGGAACCACTGATCGAGGACGTGTCCGCTCGGACCCGACACCCAGATGTAGTACCAATCCGCGCCCGGAACCGGGTTGAAGATGAACGACGGGACGCTGCCGGGGGTCATGTTGCCGACCGGGGCGACCTGCGTCGGGGCGAGCGGCGGCAGGGCGACGGCGAAGACCGTGTCGCTGCTCCACGCGCTGTAGCCGCCAATCGACGTCCACGACTGCACCCACCACGTATAGTAGCCGGTGTTGAGCGTGAACGGCAGGCTGACCGTGCAGGTGTTCGAGCTGTCGCAGATGCTGCTGTCGAGATACCACTGATCCCAGACGTGACCATCTTCACCCACGACCCACAGATAGTGCCATTCGCTGACCGGATCGACGGTGAACGTGAACGCCGGGGCGTTCGTGCCCACGCTGCCGGACGGCGACACCGGAACCGGGGTCATCGGGGTGGCGGCGAGAGCGAAGTCCATGCCGAGGCTCCACAGGCTGTAACCGCCCGTGTTGCTCCACGCCTGCACCCAGAAGGTGTAGTAGCCGGGGGTCAGGCTCAAGCCGAGGTCGGCAAAGCAGTCAAAGCCATCACACACGGCGGCGTCGTTCACCCAGACATCCGCCACATGCGTGCCCGCACCCGGACCCGCGACCTTATCAACCCAGACGTAGTACGAATCTGCGCCGGGGACATCACCCCAGTGGAAAGCGGGGTTGGTGTTGGTCGTCGTGCCCGAAGGCGCGATTAAGACCGGGGTCGGCGTCGGCGAACCATTGCTGAAGTAAGCCACGTTCGACCACAGGCTGTAGCCGCCGTCGGCGTGCCACGCGCGCACTTGGAACAGGTAATTGCCCGTCGGCAGGTTGAGCGACGGCGTGACGGCGCAGTTCGCGCCCGCGCAAATCACTGAGCCTTCGTAGGATTGCAGGAAGATATCAACCCACGTCAGCGAGTCGGTGATTTCGACGACGCGCAGTTCGTACCACTGACCGCCGAGGACGTTATTCCACTCGAACGTCGGGTTGCCGGTGAAGACCGTGCCCAGCGGGGCAGTCGGCGTCGGCATGGTCGGCGGCACCGGAACGGTGACTTCGGCGTCATTGTTCGACCAGTCCGGATCGACGAGGTTACCAGCATCCCACACCGAGCCGCCTACGGTGAACAGACCGACGACGGTGTTGTCCACGCGGATTTCGATCTGACCGCCCGTGCTTGCGCCGGGGGCGAGCAGTTCGGCAGCGACGCACGTAACCGTGCCGCCCGTCACTCCACCGGAGTGCGTGCAGTTCGGCGACGCGCTGATGAACGTGGTTGTTGCCGGCAGGGTGAAGCCGACTTCAGGATTCGCCCAGTCCGCGCCATTGTTGGTGACGGTGTAGTCCACCGGGATATGGTGCGACAGGACAAAGTACGGATCATACGGCGACGCGCTCAGGCTGAGTTCCAAGTCCGCCGACTCAAAGTCGAGCCGGACGGTTTCCGCGCGGCGGAAGGTCATGCCGTCGGCATTCTGGACAACCGGCTGATTGTGGTGGTGCAGCAGCAGGAGCTGCGGACGCGGATCGCCCGCCTGCCAGCCGCTCAGGTCATAGTCGAACGTCGGAGCAAAGCCCGCGCCGTCAAGCCATGCCGGAAGCGAGTTGACTGTGCCTGCATCCGGGACGGTATCGATCACCGGGTGCGCCAAGTTGTAGTACATGACCGGCGAAACATCGACGACACCCCACGAGCGGTGGAACGTTTCGACATAGAAGAAGAAGTCGGTGTCACCGGACTTGAGGATGGTCGTGTTGCCGCCGCCGTAGCTGGCGCTCGCGCCGGGGAGCATCGGCAGCGCGATCACGTTGTTGTGATACAGATACGTCGTGACCTGATTCGGCGCGAACCAGTTGGGCTGCCCGTGCGAGAAGCCGGAGCTGCTGCCGCTGTAGCGCCAGAAGTTGTAGAACAGGTCGCCCTGCGTGTTGTTCGACGTGGTGGACTGCGAGAAGCTAACGAAGTTATCCACCTGCGTCCCGAAACCGTTGCCGAGCGTATCGACGTAGATGCGGAACGACAGTTCGTTGAGCGTGTCCCAGTCCTGCGCCATCGCCAGACCGAAGGTCACCAGCGTATTGCCGTTGACGTTCCCGCCCGTGTTGCCGCCGGGTTGATCGAAGTTCGACGCCACGCCGACGTACTGGATGTCGGTTTCGGCGAACGCCGGGTAAGGAATGTCGCCAACCGCATCGACGCCGGTCAGTTGGTACGCGCTCACGAGCGCCTGCACGTCATACGGCACGGTCGCGCCGGTGTAGACGCCTGCGCCCGCCAGCGGGATCGTGCTGGCACCAACAGCGCCGCCGCC
>JACSRG010000351.1 GCA_014879865.1 Anaerolinea sp. | reverse complement strand
GCGTTAAATACCTACCCCTGACAGAGGTTGGGAAGGGAGTCTTCGTTGCGCAGGGCTTGCGTCAAATACCTACCCCTGCGAGAGAATCATCCGGTCGCGCAGGCGCGCGGGCAAATTGACGATCACCCGCCCGACGAAGCGCGCATCCGCCCCGACGAGGTAGCGCACGCGGGCGCGCGGCGCGGTCAGCGCATGGGCAACCGCCTCGGCGACGATCTGCGGCGATGCGCCGTTCTTGCCGCTTTTGATCGCCCGCTGACGCAGCCGTTCAAGCGCCGCGCCGTATAGTTCTTGTGCTTTCGCGGGCATTCGCTCCATGATCTGATTGGCGATAGTCCCCGCCGAGTCCCACATCGGCGTGGCGATCTCACCCGGTTGGACGGCAACCACGTCGATGTCCCACGGCTTGAGTTCCATGCGCAGCGCATCGGTCAGCGCTTCGAGGGCGAACTTCGAGGCGACATACGATCCGATCAGCGGCGTGGCGACCTTGCCGCCGATGCTGGAAATGTTGACCACGCGCCCACGCGCCAACCGCAGCAGCGGGATAAACGCCTGCGTCACCGCAAGCTGACCGACGACGTTGACCTCCAACTGCCAGCGCACGTCGTCAAGCGGGACGAATTCGAGCGGCGCGGCGACTGCTACCCCGGCATTATTGACCAAGCCATGTAAGCCCGCCGCGCCGACGACCGCCGTGATCTGCTGGACGGCAGCGGCGATCTGGTCACCATCCGTCACGTCAAGCAGGATCGGGCGTAAACGCGGCGAGGCATCCCGGCACAGCGAGTCGCCGTCCGCTTGTCTGCGCACCCCTGCGAAGACCGTGAAACCGAGCTTATCCAGATGCAGCGCCGACGCGCGTCCGATACCTTTTGCCGCGCCCGTGACCAGTACGTATTTCTCCGCCATGTCCCATGCTCCTCGTCGATTTCCAATACTTAACTACCTACCGATAGGTAAGTCAACTGCGTAAAAAAAACTACCGCCGCAAGCCATCCATGTACAGATCGACCAGCGCCGCGCCGAGCTTGTCTTTCGACTTCTGCTTGTAACCGCTCAACTCGTGCAGGCTTTCGAGCGAAGTCACGAACGTCACCGCGATCATGTGCGGTTCTTCGACCGGCTTGATCTCGCCGCGCTCCACTGCCGCCATGAGCAGCGCGTGGATCGGGGCGAAAAATGCCCGGTTCGCCACTTCCAGCAGTTCCCCGGCGATCTCCGGCGGCAGCGCGTGCAAATCCGAGCGGAACAGGCGCGCGGCATCCATCGGCGGCTGCGACAGGTAAAACCCTGCCAGCGCGCTCAACTGCGCCTTGAGGTCGGGCGGCGCAGCATCCAATGCCGCCGTGACGCCCGCTTCGACTTCCGCCAGCATCCGGCGCGTGACCTCGGCGTATAGCTGATCTTTGCCCTGCGGCGCGTGGTAATACAGGGAAGCCTTACGCACGTCCAGCGCAGCGGCGATGTCGTTCATCGTCACCGATGCGTAGCCGCGCTCCCGAAAGAGTATCGCCGCCACCCCTAACACCCGTTCCCGCGCTTCACTTGTTTCCGGCACTAGTCACCTACCTAACGGTCAGTAGCTAGAATAGGACTTTTCCTGCGCGTTGTCAAGCAAGTGATTGACATTTTCTCCAAATGAGATAAAATAGTCTCAATTGAATGTTATCTTACTCACGGAGGCATGATGTGACGATGAAAGATGCGCGGCGAACAGAACTGCTCAACGCCGCCAGTGAACTCCTCGCCACCAACCCGACCGCTTCACTGGCGGAAATCGCCGAACACGCAGGCATCGGCAAGGCGACTCTGCACCGCTATTTCCCAAGCCGCGATGACCTCATGCTGGCGCTCGGCTACCGCGCGCTGGAAATGGTGACGCTGGCAATCGCCGACAGCCAGCTCGAACAGGGCAGCACCGCCGCCGCGCTCAACCGGCTGGCGGAACACCTGATCCCGTTGGGCGATAAACTGCATTTTCTGCTCAACGAGCGCATTCTGGATACGCATCCCGATTTCGCCGCCGCCGACCGCGCCACCCAAGCCCCGATCCTCGCCCTGATTCAGCGCGGGCAGGCAGACGGTGAAATCCGCGCCGATCTCCCGGCGGAATGGATACGCCAGCATTTGAATTATGCGCTCTACGGTACATGGCAAATCGTGCATGAAGGTTTCATCGCGCGGCGTGATGCGGCGCGACTGCTGGTCACGACGCTGATCAACGGGATCGCCGCGAAGTAGCGACGCCCGCTCTAGCTGCTGCTTTGTCCAATTCAGGGAGAAACTTACGTATGACGGCTGTAAAAGTGCAACCGATCCAGAACCGGATCGTCGTACTGGATGTTTTGCGCGGGTTCGCATTGTTCGGCGTTCTGCTGGTCAATATGCTCGATTTCAGCGGTTCGGGGATACGTGCGGAAACGCTGGGG
>JACSRG010000664.1 GCA_014879865.1 Anaerolinea sp. | reverse complement strand
GTGAACGTATTGGTCGGCGTGAACGTCGGCGTGAAGGTGTTGGTCGGTGTGAACGTCGGTGTGTTTGACGGCGTGAAGGTGGGCGTGTTCGATGGCGTAAACGTCGGCGTGAAGGTGTTGGTCGGCGTGAACGTCGGCGTGTTTGACGGCGTGAAGGTGGGCGTGTTCGATGGCGTAAACGTCGGGGTAAACGTCGGTGTGAACGTATTGGTCGGCGTAAAGGTGAACGTGGGTGTCGGCGTCGGCGCGGTGCTGCCGCGCACGCTGAGGATCACCGCCCCTGCTCCCGCCGGATCAAGCGCGCTGACGGTGATGGTATGGCGCGCGCTGCTCAGGCTGAAGGTGACACGGGCGGCGGGGACGCTCTCCACCTGCGCGATGACCGTTCCCGCCGGATCACGCACTTCAAGCATAAAGGCGAAATCGGCGGGTTCGGCTTGCACGAGCAGCGAAGTCGCCTCCGCCTGACCGGTGATGAGGAAGACGGTGCGCGGCGGCGCATCGACGACGAAATCCATGCGCGTCGTCCCGTCGGCGATCTGCTGCGGTTGTTCGGTTTGCGCGCTGGTACGGGCGACGTTGATCATCACGACAATCAGCGCGAGGACAGCCCAACGGCTCACGGTTTTGCGAGTGTGTGTCATGGTGATTCCTTAGGGAGTTGTCCGCGTCGCGGTTGCTGTCATTCGAAGACGCGGCGTAACCGTCGAAAGCACTTCGGCGGTGCTTTCATCCTCCGGCGTCGGCGTCCGGCTCGGCGTGAAGGTCGGCGTGTTTGACGGCGTGAAGGTCGGCGTCCGGCTTGGCGTGAACGTCGGCGTGTTCGAGGGCGTGTTTGACGGCGTGTTCGTCGGCGCAGCGGTCGCGGGCGGCAGCACCACCGAGTCGGCGCGTTCGGGCGGCGGGGCGTCGAAGTCCGTGCCGACGCGCGCCAGCACGCCTTGTAACGGCGATCCGACCGCGCCTGCCGCTTTGATCTCCAGCGTGAAGACGGCGTCACCGCTCCCCAAGTCCAGCATGATCACGGCGATGCCTTCGCCAAAGGTGGCAAGGGTTTCGCCTCCGGCGTCGCGGAGCACGGCGCTGAAATCGATCTGCACCGCGCGCAGCGTGACGATGGTTGGCGCGTCCGGGTATTGGCGAATCCGGTAGAGGGTAGGCGGATCAGTCTGGAAAGCGATCCATGCGGTCGTGTCAGGCGGGATGAGGATTCCCTCGTCGCCCTGAGCGAGCACAACCGACATGCCGAGTAGAGTGAAAACGAGTACGCGCGCAGCAATGCGGATCAAGCGCATGGTCATACCCCGTGTTAGCGGTGAATCATATGACCATTGTGGATAAATTATTCTACTAGCGCAAATCTAACTCTGTTAGAAAATACGAACCTACCGGAAGCGGTTCAGCCGACCACTTCGGCGGCGGTGTCTGACGCATTGGCGATGACCAAGCGGTAGCCGATGTAGCTCTGCGGGCTGTTGGGCGCGAAGGTGATGATAAACGGGTGCTGGCTGTTGTCGATCATGAACGGGATCGTGACCGAGTCGCCGCAGCCCATGTCCGGCGCGGTGTATGCCCAGCCCCAGCGGACGGCTTCCACGTTCGCGCCCGTGCATTCGAGCGTCAGCGTGAACTGGCGCATGTTGTTCGGCGGCTGGGTGTAGAGGTTGATGACCGAGACCCATAGGAGATCCGCGCCGTCGCCGTCGGGCGCGGAGATCGCGTTGACGAACTCGCCCGAAGCGTCGCGGTCGATTTGCACGCCGAACACTTCTTGGTCGGCGGGGGCAACCGGGATGGTGGGATTGCGCACGGCGGGCAGCGCGTCGCAGCGCCCGGCGGTGCTGATGACTTCGCGCCGCACCCAACCGCGCCGCTCGCCGTAGCTGACGGTCAGCCAGCCGTCGTCGGTCGCGCCGAGCGCGGTCAGCTCGACCTCGTCGGTGATAATGCCGAGTTCGGCGTAGGTGCTGCCGGGATACGAGCGGACGATCACATCGCCGATGCCCGTCCCGCTCACGCGGCAGTCGGGGGCGATTTTCGGCGCGTCGATCAGGCTCGGCGTGGGCGTCGGCTGGAGCGTGATGCGCGTCGTCGCCGTGATGTCTTCGGCGACCGTGCAGGTTGATTGAGCAAGCATCAGGACGACGACCCCGACGATCAATCCGGTCAAGACGACGGTCATGAGCAGTTTCAGCGTTGTGGACACACCAGCCTCCGGTCAAAATCTAGTTTGCTATGATCTACAATAGCCGGAGTTGGAAAAACCTCATGGACGGCAGACGTACTCCAACCTGACTGTTGCATTACGCTGATCCGCCGCCATAATTAGCGCCAAGCCTTATTGGATAGAGGGTGATCATGAGCGATATCGAGATCGACGCGTTAAACCAGATCGCCGCCGAAGTTAGAACGTGTACGCTCTGCGACCTGCATAAAACGC
>JACSRG010000306.1 GCA_014879865.1 Anaerolinea sp. | reverse complement strand
GCCGCTGCCATTGCGATTGATCGCCTGCCGCACCAGCTTGACCAGTTCCTCAAGGATCGGCGGGAAGAAGCCCAAACCGATCAGCGCGGGCAGCAGTTCGGCGGGCGGCGCGGTCATGCCCACGTCGATCACGTAGATTGCCACGAGCGCGATCACGATGGTCACGCCAGCCGCCAGCAGCGACCAGCGGTTGGTGAAGAAGCCGATCTGCCACAGGTTGAAGCGCAGACTGCGCGCCGTAAACGCGCTGCGCAGAATCTTCTGCGTCATGAAGGTCACGAACACGGCGGTACGCTGCACGGCGAGTCCGGTTTCGGCGTCGAGTCCGGCATTACGCGCATAATCGCCCGCCAGCACAAAGCTGATCGCCATGAGCGCCGTCACGACCACGCTTTGCAGCAAAATGCTGAACCACATATAACCCGTGATCACTGGCTCGTTCGACGGACGCGGCTGCTGCCGCATCACGTCGGCTTCTTCCTTCTCGGTCGCCAGCGCGATGCTCAGCCACGAGTCGCCAAGCAAGTTGATGACCAGCAGTTGCAATGCCGTCAGCGGGATCGCCCACCCGGCAAGCGCCGCCACGATGAACAAGCCGACTTCCGCGCCGTTGGTCGAAAGCAGCGCGTGCGTATACAGGCGCGTCCGGTAAAGGATCGTGCGCCCGACCTGCACCGCCGCCGCAATCGCGCTGTACGTTCCCGTCAGCACCACGTCACTCACATCTTTGGCGATGTCCGTCCCGGTGGACATGGCGATGCCGACATCCGCCTGCTTGAGCGCCGCCGCGTCGTTCACGCCGTCGCCCACCATCGCGGTCAGCCGACCTGCGCGTTGAAGCGCCTGCACGATCATCACCTTGTCACGCGGGGTGACGCGGGCGTAAACGTGCGTGTCACGGATGCGGTCGATGATCTTCTGATCGAGGCGGTTGACCGCCGACTTGAGATCGTCCTCGCTGCCGCCTACTTCGTTGATCCAGCCTTGCAGTTCGCGCCCTTCGATCACCGCGTCGCGCGCCGCCGACTGCGGCACGATATTCACGCTCTTGGCAATCGACAGCGCCGTCAGCGGGCTGTCCCCGGTGATCATCTTCGCCGTGATCTTGGCATCGCGCAGCGCCTTGACCGTCGCTTCGACTTCCGGGCGCGCCGGGTCGCTCAGGGCAACCAAGCCGACAAACGTCAGTTCGCCTTCGTTGAAGGCGTCGCCGTTGCGGTGTTCGTCGCCGAGTTCACGTTCGGCGAACGCCAGCACGCGATAGCCGTTCGACTCGAACTTGGTCAACTGCTGGCGGATGCGTTCGCGGTCGGCGTCTTCCATCGGGCGGATTTTGCCCTTGTCGAGCACCTGCGTCGAGCGTTCAAGCATGATTTCGGGCGCGCCCTTCGAGCGGAACGTCGCGCCGAGCTTCTCAGGATGGATCACGCCCATGCGCTTGGACGCGCTGTTGAACGGAAATTCCTTGATGCGCGCCGCGCGGTCTTCCGGCGTGATGGTGAAGCCTGCCATTTCGGCAAGCTGACCGAGCGCCATTTCTGACGGGTCGCTCAGGTTGTTGGCAAGGCGCGCCACGTCGATCAGCTTGGCGAATTCGCGGTTGTAGCGGCGCAGCGTTTGTTCGCCCACGCCGACCTCGTCGGTGTCCAGCGTCCACAGGTGGGTTACGGTCATCTTGCCGAACGTGATCGTCCCGGTCTTGTCCGTGCAGACGACGCTCACCGAGCCTAAGCCTTCGGCGGCGCGCAGCTTGCGGATGATCGCTCGCTTGGTGACCATTTCGCGCACGCCGAGCGCCAGCGCAATCGTGATGATCGCGCCTAACGCTTCGGGAATGAAGGCAATCGCCAGCGCGACCGCCACCAGCAGCGCGTCGATGATGTTGTACTGCTGGAAGACGACATAGATCAGCACGACGAGCACGCACACGATCAGCGTGCCGATCATGAGCATCCTGCCCAACTGCGCCAACTGCTTTTGCAGCGGCGTTTCGGTTTCTTCGACGCTGTTCAGTTCGTCCCAGATTTTGCCGAGTTCGGTCTGCAAGCCGATATCGCTGACGATGGCTTGCAGGTTGCCGCTTTCGACATACGTCCCGGTGTAAACCATGTTATCGCGATGCGCTAGATCGGCGTTCGGGCTGATCGCTTCGACGTGTTTCTCTTTCGCTTCCGGTTCACCGGTCAGCAGCGCTTCGCTCACGCTGCCGTTGCTCACGCGGATCACACGGGCGTCTGCCGGCACGCGATCCCCCTGCGCCATGACGATCAGATCGCCGCGCACCAGTTCCCGCGCTTCGACCTCGACCTGTTTGCCGCCGCGCACGACTTTCGCGGTCGTCTTTTGCAGTGCTTTGAGCTTTTCCAGTTCGCTGCCCGCCGACCGGTCGGTGAAATAGCCGACCAAAACCATGAACACGACAATCGCCATGATCCAGACGGATTGTTGAAGTTCGCTTGTTTCGCCTTTGGAAATGTGGATGATCGCGCTGAGGACTGCTGCTGCCGTCAGGATCAACGCCAGCGGGTCTTTGAAGGCGTCGATCAGGCTTTGCCACACACTTTCACGTTCTTCTTCGGGTAAACTGTTGTATCCATCTCGCCGCTGCCGTGAAGTGACTTCACCTGCCGCGAGTCCGTTGATTTCGTCTGTTTCGAGCGCGCGGATAATGTCTTCCGTCGATTGCGCCCAAGGCACCGTTGATTCTAGTGCTTCTCGTTCGGGAATACGTTCAATGCTCGTCAATTTTCCGAGTCCTTGCTGATTTACGAGTGTGTTCCTGCCGTCACCATGACCTAAAAACGGGCAGGCATAATCCCCCCTTCGCTGCACACAGCGGCGGTAAATTTGCAGAGGAAGTGGGTTTTGTCTGCGATGTTTTTCTTGCACCAAGCATAACATCGCATTCCTTATCGGGATAGAAAAGATTTCTTAAGACCCCCAATTAAGGAGGGTTTTCTCCCTCATCAACCGTTTCGTTGACGCCATCGCTCAAATGTCCTACGATCAAGTCATCTTACCCACCCTTTCAAAAGGACGGCTTACCATGAGTGACCAACCACAGTTAAGCCAAGAGATGATCAACGACTTCGTTGTCGCCGCACACAGCGACCTCGACAAGGTCAGGACGCAGTTAGCGGAACACCCGGCGCTGCTCAACGAAAACGCCGTGTGGCTCGAAACGCCGATTCAAGCGGCGGCGCATGTTGGCAACCGCGAAATTGCCGAATTCCTGCTCGATCAAGGCGCGCCGCTCGACATCTGCACGGCGGCGATGCTTGGTCAGCGTGACGATGTCGCCGCGCTGCTGGCGGAGACGCCCGAATTGGTCAATGCGGTGGGCGCGCACAATATCCCGCTGATGTTCTTCGCCGCGCTCAACGGCGATACCGCAGTCGCGCAGCAGCTCTACGACGCCGGGACGCCGATCAACGCGGACAGCGACTCGCAGTCGGCGCTGCACGGCGCGGTGCTCGGCGCACACGTCGCCATGACGCGCTGGTTGATGGATCGCGACGCCAACCCCTATGCCGTCGATTTCGAAGGCAAAACCGCCTTCGACCGCGCCGAGGAACGCGGCTTGACCGAGATTGCCGACATCCTGCGCCCCTTCTTCGCGGTCGATGAGGATGCCGGAGGCGGCGCATGAGCCGCGTCGAAACCGCACTGCAAACCCTGTTTGAAGACCCCAGTGTGCGCGACGAACTGCACGACGACGAGGCAAACGAACTGTTCAAGTGGGCGGAAGGCGAACTGGGCAAGCTGGAAAGCGTCGAAGCGGATGACGCCGCCTTCGAGGAAAAAGTCGGGGAACTGCGCCGCCTGCTGCGCGGGATGAACCGCTTGGTCGGGCGGCGCGCCGACCTCAGCGCGCAGGCAGACGATGAAGCGCTCGTCAAGCTGACCGACCACGCCAACGCGCTCGGCTACGCGCTGACGCCCGCGCAGTTAGCAGCGTCCGCCGGGGAGATCGCCGCGCTCGACGCCAAAAGCGCCATCCAACGGCTGACCGGCTTGATCAGCGGGACGGATACCCCGGCTCATGCCCATACCGAACCGCCGCCGGAGCAAGAGCCGCCTTCGGGACTCGCGTCCCTTCTAGGCAGGTTCATTCACGAGCCACCACCTACGCCTGACCTAGAGGATCACCACAATGACCAAACGTTCGACCAGTAAGTCCAGCCGTTCCAGCAGCCAAAAGTCGGGCGGCGGCTCGACGAACCCGATCATCGCGCTGATCGTCATCGTGATCGTCGTGATCGCGGGCTTTTTCGGGCTCGACCTCAGCGGACTCCTCGGCACAACCGACGCAACCACCGCCCCGCCGACCTCGGTCGTCGTCGTGCCGGGAAACGTCACCGCGATCAACGTCGGACAGGGGTTCGGCGCGCAAAAAGGCTTCTGGCAGGTGTACTTCACCGCGCCGACGGGCAGCAGTGATCGCAGCACCTATCGCGGCGGCATCGAGGAGAATCTCGCGGCGGCGATCAACGGCGTGCAGCAAACGCTCGACATCGCCGCCTTCGAGTGGAACACGCCCACGCTGACCAACGCAGTCGTCGCCGCTGCCGGGCGCGGCGTGCGCGTGCGCATGGTCACCGACGACGAGCACGGCATCGAAGACACCGACTCGACCATCGACGCGCTGATTCAGGCAGGCGTGCAGGTGGTCGATGACGGACGCAGCGCCTTCATGCACAACAAATTCATGATCCTCGACAGCACGACCGTCTGGATGGGGTCATGGAACTACACCATGAACGATACCTACCGGAACAATAACAACGCGCTCGTGCTGCGGTCACGACAGGCGGTGCAGGCATACCAAACCGAATTCAACGAGATGTTTGTGAACGGGCAGTTCGGTCCGCGTTCGCCGGTCAACAACCCGAATCCGAGCTTCTCGCAGGACGGCACGCCGATCCAGATTTACTTCGGCGCGGAAGACGAGGTCGAAACCGCGATCATCAATACGCTGAATTCGGCGCAGCGTTCGATCCGGTTTATGGCATTCTCGTTCACGCTGGACGATGTCGCTGCGGCAGTGCTGAATCGCGCGCAAGCAGGCGTAAACGTCACCGGCGTGTTCGAGGGCGCGGGCAGTGAGGGTCAAGCCAGCGAACTGCGCCCCATGTTCTGCGCGGGGCTGGATGTGCGGCAGGACGGCGGTTCGTTCATCCTGCATCACAAGGTGTTCATCGTAGACGATTCCACTGTGATCGCCGGGTCATTCAATTTCTCCGCCAGCGCGCGCGACAGCAACGACGAGAACGTCGTCATCATCACTGACCCCGATCTGGCAGCGCAGTACACCGCCGAGTTCAACCGGCGGTTTGCCGAAGGTCGGCGTCCATCCGGGATCGCGTGTAATTAGAATACCTGTGCTATAATCAGCAGATAGCTTTTCAGGGAGTTTGGGTATCCATGCCATTTATCGAAGCGCCAACAACGTTTTATCTTGGACGCCGCTACGATCCGACCCGCGACGAAATGAACAACGATGTCGTCTACTACGACTCGCGTGATCTCACCACGCACGCCGTCGTCGTCGGCATGACCGGGAGCGGCAAAACGGGCTTGTGCATCAACCTGCTGGAAGAAGCCATCCTCGACAACATCCCGGCAATCGTCATCGACCCGAAAGGCGACATCACCAATCTGCTGCTCAACTTCCCCGAACTCCGCCCGCAGGATTTCGAGCCTTGGGTCAACGTGGACGATGCCCGCCGCGCCGGACTCGACGTGCCGCAGTACGCTGCCGATGTGGCGCAGCAGTGGCGCGACGGTCTCGCGGGATGGGGCATTGTGCCGGATCGGATGCGCTGGTTGAAAGCCGCCGCCCGCATCTCGATCTACACGCCGGGGTCGGATGCTGGCTTACCGGTGAGCATCCTCGCGTCGCTGCGCGCCCCGCGTGAAGGCTGGGCAGGCAACGAAGAAGCACTGCGCGAGAAGATCAACGGGATCACGACGGCGCTGCTAGCGCTGGTCGGGCGCAATGTCCAGCCCGTGCAAGATAAAGAGCATGTGCTCATCGCCAACATCTTCGAGTATGCATGGCAGCGCGGAATCGATCTGTCGCTCGAAGACATCATTTTGCAGGTGCAAAAACCGCCGTTCGGCAAGTTAGGCGTCTTCCCGCTTGACGAATATATCTCCGAGCGTGTCCGCGCCAAGCTGTCGATGGAGCTGAACAGCATCGTCGCCGCGCCGTCGTTCCAGTCGTGGATCAATGGCGACCCGATGGACGTGCACTCGCTGCTGTACAGCAAAGACGGACGCCCGCGCGTCTCGATCTTCTACATCGCGCACCTGTCGGAAAGCGAACGGCAGTTCATCATCACGCTGCTGCTCGAAAATACGCTCGGCTGGATGCGTACGCTCAGCGGCACGACCAGCTTACGCGCCCTGCTCTACATCGACGAGATGTTCGGCTACTTCCCGCCCTACCCCAAGAACCCGCCGACCAAAGAGCCGCTGCTGCGCTTGCTCAAACAGGCGCGCGCCTTCGGCTTGGGCTTGATCCTCGCCACGCAGAACCCCGGCGACCTCGACTACAAAGGCTTGAGCAACGCCGGGACGTGGTTCATCGGGCGGCTGCAATCCGAGAACGACATGCAGCGCGTGATCACCGGCTTGCAGTCGATGGCGACGACCGGCACACAGATGAGCTTGAACGAAGTCGCGCGCATGATCCCGCAGATCAAGCCGCGCACGTTTATCATGCATAACGTCCACGAGACCGGCGGGTCGGTCATGATCCACACCCGTTGGGCGATGAGCTACCTGCGCGGACCGCTCACCCGGCAGCAGGTGCAAATCTTGATGGGGGATCAACGCGCGCGGCTGCTGGCACGCATCGGCGCGCAGATGTATACACCGCCCCAAGCGACGCAGGCTTACGTTGCGCCGCAGAGCGGGACGGGCTACGCCGCGCAGATCGCCGCCGCGCAGGCGCAGCAAACCGGACGCTTCGCCGCGCCACCGCCACCGCCACCGCCCGCGCTGCCGGAACTGCCCCCTTATAACCAGAACACGCAGCCGTACCAGAGCAGCACCGCGCCGCTCACGCCGACACAAAATCTGGCGACCGGCTATTCGCAGTCGGTGAGCGCGCCGCCGGGCTTCTCGCCGCATCAACCGCCAGTCTCCGGCGGGACGCCGCAGTATTTCCTCGCGCCGGGGGTCAACAGCAGTGAGGCGACGACGCGCTATTCGCAGCGGCTCGGCGCGATCCCGACCGGGGGCGCGGCTTCGACGCTGGCGTACAAGCCGTATCTGCTGGCGCAGGTGGCGATCCGCTTCAGCGACCGCAAAATCCAGACGTACATCGTCCGCCAGTACAGCTACCTCGTCCCCGAAGTCGATCGCTCCGGCTTGGTCAGGTGGACGGATTTCGGCGTCAAGGCGCTGGATACGCGGCGCATCTCCGGCGAACCGCAGGTTTCGAACGCGCTGTTCGGCGATCTGCCTTCCGGCTTGACTGACGCCAAACGCCTGACGGCGCTCAAGAAAGAACTGGTCGATATGATGTACGCGACCGTGCGCCTGTCGATTCCGTATAACAGCACGCTCGACATGTATGGCAACCCCGACGAAGACCTGAGCGTGTTCCAAGCACATCTTCAGCAGGCAGCGCGCGAACGCCGCGACGCCGAAATGGACACGCTGACGGGCAAGTACGAAGGCGTGATCGACCGGTTGGAAGAGCAGGAACGGCGCAAAGCGCAGCAGTTAGACGCCGAAAAACGCGAACTGGCGAACCTGCGCCGCGAGCAGTTGTTCACGACGGGCGAAGCCGTGCTCGGCTTGCTGCAAGGACGCACCGCCTACACGCTGTCGCGCATGAGCCGGTCTGCCGTGTACAAGGAACGCTCGAAGGGGTCGAAGGAACTGCACGAATTCGACTTGCAGCAGCTTCAAGAAGAACGCGACAAGTCGGTGCGCGAATACGAAGCCGCCGTCGCCGCAATCAACGAGAAATGGGCGAAGATCGCCACGACCATCGACGATTATCAGGTGACACCGTACAAGAAAGACATCACCGTCGAGTTGTTCGGTATCGGCTGGATTCCGTTCTGGTACTCGGTCGTCAACGGGCAGCCGCTCCTGCTGCCTGCCGCCGAATAGACCCGCGCTTGGAAAGGGGCGGCGCGCCCCTTTCCACTTCTGATTACTGGCACACCGTCGGAGGAAACACGCATGGCGCAAGTCTTCCTCAGCTACAGTCGCAAAGACACGGACATCATGGTTCGCGTTCGCGGTTTGCTCGAACGCGAAGGCATCAGCGTGTGGACGGATGAAGGCATCGAAGCTGGCACTCGCTCGTGGAAAGTCGCCATCGAGGACGCCATCAAACAGGCGCGCTGCATCGTGTGCATCTTATCCCCCGACGCCGAACAGTCGCGCTGGGTGCGCGAAGAACTCGACTTCGCCGAGACGCATCAACGGCAGATCTTCCTCTTGCTGGCGCGCGGCAGCGAAGAAACGGCGATTCCGTTTGGGTTCTCCACGCATCAATGGGTCGATATTCGCGCGGGCGACGAGGCGATCACCCGCCGGTTGCTCCCGGTACTGCGCCAGTATCTCGCCGCCCCGCCAGCGGTCAAACCGGCAGCGCCGCCGGTGACTGCTCCGCAAATCACGAAGCGATCCGGTCTGCGCGGATATGTCGCGCTGCTGCTCGGTATCGCCGCCGTCGCGCTGATCGTGGTGTTCGTGCTGCCGCAGTTTCAAAGCCCGATTGTGACGCCTGAAGCCTCGGTGACTTACACCCTAGCGCCAACAGACGCGCCAACGGGCGCGCCGACCGGCGCGCCGTCGCTGACGCCCACGCTGACCGACGAGCCAACTGTTACGCCGTCCATCACGCCGACGGAACGCGCTACCCTCACGGCGGCGCAGCGCCAGTTTCATACCCGCGTGCGTCCGCTGCAACTCGGCTACAGCATGACCGGCGGTGTGATCGGCGTGCGCGTGCGTGATGCCGAAGGCGCGTATTACCTGATCGGCGCGCGGCGCACCGATTTGCGCGACGCACCCGTCTTGCAGCCGGGCGAAAGCGGCGGCGGACAGTTCCCCGACGATGTGATCGGCTATTATGTGCCGACCACCAGTCAGGCAACCTTGATGCGCCTGCTGGCGCTCATCCGCTTGGATGAGACCGTCGAATACCGTGACCGGATCACTTCGACCGATTCCCCGCGGCTTGGCGAGCGGGTCACGCTCATGACCAACGGCTATGGCGAAGCCACCGAGACCGTGTCGTTGATCAACGCGACGGTCAACGTTCAGGTTCCCAACCCCAACTATGACGAACTCGTGGGGGTATCAGGAATGCTGATCCTCACCCGCGACGAACTCACGCCGATCTTTCAAGGGGGAATGGTCTACACCGACGACGGAGTCGTCGGCTATATTGTCGGCATGTCCAATCTGGCGATCATCGTCGCGCCCATCGAGACCGTCCTCGACCTGTTCGACGTCGAGCTGGTGTCCGATTCATGAGCGGGCGATTTGCAGTACGTCCGGCAAACTGTTCGCCCATGCGCGGATCGTATCCCAATCGCGGAAATCGACGGCGGGCGTCGGCTTGAACAGCAGGTTGAGCGGAAAACCGGAATCGGTTGCCTTCATCTTGCCGCCGAAAATTTGCAGATCGACGGGCTTGAGGGTCGGGAAACGGCGGAGCGAAATTTCGAGCTGTTTGCCCGCGTTGGTAAATTCCTGCGGCGCGCCCTTCTGGACGGGACCGAGCGCGAAGATCGCCACCGGACGGCTGACCAGCGCACTGATCTGATCCGCCACGAACTTGAGCGCTGTCTGATGCCACAGCGTGTTGTAGATCGGCGCGCCGAGCACGACTGCATTGTAATCCGCCGCTGATTTGACCTGCTCCATCGGCGTCACATCGACGCGCAGCCCTCGTGATCGCAGAACCTCGGCGACCGCCTCTGCAACCTCTCTGGTCGATCCCCCCGGACTGGCATATGCCACCAATACCGAATCTGTCATTGTGCTCGCTCCTGTGCTTCGGTCGATAATCTTATGTACGTAAAATCGCGGCGGGCGGTTGTGAATTTGTTATATAATTGCCACAGGGTAATGTTACAGAAGACCAACGTTATGACTCAGCGAATGGAACGGTTTAGTCAAGAAGCGCGGCGTGTGTTGAACGCGTCGGAACGGGAAGCCACCGACATGGATCACCCGGCGATCATGCCGCTGCATCTACTGCTGGGGATGTTGGAGGTCACGAACTGCAAGGCGTATCGCGTTTTGCGCGAACTCAGCCTTGAGCACCGTGATGTGCTGCCGATGGTGCAGGAGCTTTCTCCGACGATGGTTCATGCGGTCGGCGCTGCCCGCCGCGCCATTGAACTCTCGCCCGAAACGCGGCGCGTACTCGAATACGGCATCGACGAGGCGCGCAAGGTCGGCGCGGACTGCATCGGCTCGGAACATCTGCTGCTCGGCTTGATGAAGAAGCCCGATTACGCGATCATCAACGTCCTGCAGCGCGCCAGCCTTGACCCGGATACCATCCGGCGCACCGCCCGCCGCATGATGATCGACGACGAGGAAGCACCCGAAACGGCGGAGAAATCCGCGAACGGGTCAGCACCGGTCGCCGCCGCCCCCGACCCACGCATGAAGATCATCGAAATGGTCGAAGCGGGCAAGATCACCGCCGCCGAAGCGGGTGATCTGCTGCGCGCCATGCAAGCGACCTCGATCCCTGCCGTCGCCTTCACCAACCGCATCACCGGCGATGTAGAGCAGCTGCGCACGCGGCAGGTGCGTCTGGTGATCGCCGACAAGGTGACGCATCAACCGAAAGCCGATGTGCGTGTCCCGGTCGAGCGGCTGCAAGCCGAAATGTTCGTGTTGATCCAACTGCTGTACAACGGCTACACGGGCAAAGTTGGCGAGTTCCCCAGCCCCACCGACCAGATCACCATCAGCATCGAGTAGCCAGCCGTCGTCAGTCCTGCGCTTTTGCTTCCGACCACGCAATGGCGCTCAGGAAATCGGCATCCAAGTCGGCGATGAACTGCGCCAGCAAGCGTCCTGTACGCGAAATGTCTCGCAGATCGATGGTCTCGACGGGTGAGTGCATGTTGCGAATCGGCAGGCTGAACAGCGCCGTCGGGATGCCTTGCAGCGCCACTTGAATCGACCATGCGTCCGTGCCGCTGGCGGCGGGGATGATCTCTTCCTGCATCTTGATCTCGGTGCGCTTCGCCGTCTCGCGGATTTTGTCGAGCAGACCGGGATGGAAGTTCGCTCCGACGCCGAGCGCGGGACCGGCGTTCATCTCGCGGGTGGTATCCGCATCGACTCCCGGCTGCGGCGCGAAGCCGACATCGAGCGCAATCGCAATATCCGGCTTAATGAAATAGGCGGCGGTCGTCGCGCCGATCAAGCCGGTTTCTTCCTGCACGGTAGCGACGGCATACACATCCCAACTGTGATGCAAGCCCTGTAATTCATGCAGGCAGGCGGTCACGGCGGCGACACAGGCGCGGTCGTCCATCGCTTTACCCGCGACTCGGCTGCCTTGCAGTTCGATCAGCGGCACATCCGGCGTGATCAGATCGCCGACGCGCACGAGCGTCTCGACTTCGGCGGCGGGCAAGCCGACATCCACGATTAGTTCATCCATCGTCAAATAGCGGTTCGCTCCGCCTGCCAGCAGATGCGGCGGCACGGTCGCCACCAGCCCCGGCAGCGACCGCCGACCATGCACCATGACGGGCTGCGCGGGCATCAGCCGGTTGTCGATGCCGCTGATGCTGTGAACGAAGATGAAGCCGTCACGGATTTCGCGCACCATCAAGCCGATCTCGTCCATGTGCGCCGCCAGCATGATCTTGCGCGGCGGATCGGTCGGGTGGGTTGCGCGTTTAATGCCGATCAAGCTGCCGAGCTTGTCGGTCTCCATCGTATCGACCACATCCGCCCATTCAAAGCGCAGCACCTCACGGATGGGTGCTTCATGCCCTGATGGCGCGTGCGTTTCAGATAACGTCTTTAGGTGTGCCTTGAGGTCAAACACAATAAATCTCCTTCGCATCAGGGCGGCAAAACAGTCGCATCACCGGGCGGGATTATTTCGAGCGTCGCGGTATCGGTCGGCGTCGAGGTCGGAGTCTCCGTATCCGGCGGGATAAGCGTGGGCTGTGGCAGCGTGGTATTCGTCCACGTGGGCTGCGGTGTATCACTGGGGAACGGCGTCAGGCTCGGCGCGATGGTCAGCGTCGGGTAGACGTACACCGTCGGGATGAGCGTCGGCGGCAGCACGAACGTCACCTGAACCGGCGTGAAAAACTGCCCCGGCGTCGGCGCAAGCGTCGAATTGCCCTGCTGTGGCAGCGGCGTGACGCTGGCGAATCCCGGCACCGTGTTCGTCGCTTGGACGGCACGCGGATTAGTCGGCGACGGCGGGACGATGGTCGAGCGCGTCGGCGCGGTGGACAGCAAGATGATCCCGGCGCAGTAGAATGGGACTGTCGCGGCAATGATAATCACGAGGATAATGCGGAGATTACGCCGACCCCGTTCAACAGCTAGCAGATCATTCATGAGGACTCATGCTCCCGCGTGGACAAAACGCGGCAATAATACCGCGTGAACGCCACGCTCGCGAAAATCGCGCTAACGATATGAATACTACCCGGCAACGTAGGAAATCGACTCCTCGAACAGCGGCAGATCGTCGGCAAAGCTGGCACTGTCGGCGTGATCGATTGACAGCCATTCGCGCCACACCGTCCCCTCGCTGACTTCGAGCTGTGACCAGCCGGGGCGCTCGGCGATCAACGCCTTGACCCGTGCTTCCGGCAGCTTGATCGACACGCCGTCGCCGCCCACGAAGCAGAAAATCCGCCCGTTGACCTTATACACCGGGTAGCCAAACGCCCGGCTGATCTTCACGCCCGGAATCACGCCGAGCAGGTCATCGAGAAAGGCTTTGTGATCGGCGCGATGCTGCTCATTCGCCATCGTTGATCTCCCGTACTTGGTACAGATTGCCGTCGATAAACCCGCGTTTGCGGTAGTAGCCGCGTGTGCCAACCGCCGAAATCACGGCGAGGCGCTCGTAGCCGCGTTCACGGGCGATCTCCACCGCGCGCTCGATCAGCCGCGTGCCGAGTCCGCTGTGCTGCGCGCGTCCGGTCGCCGTCTCGCCAATATCCACCGCTTGACCGTAAACATGCACTTCGCGGATCATCGCCGCGCCGCGTAATTCCTCGGTGAGCGGTTCGGCGTCACGGGGCGGCAGGGATAAGCGCAAAAATCCGGCGATCTGGCGATCCGCCGTGATATATTGCAAGAACAGCTCGTCGCCCCACGCCGAATCGTAGCGCAGTTCGTCCAGCGTGAGGTCGCCCGCGCTGACTGTGGTTTGCCGGACTTCGCGTGCGCGGATGTCGGGACTGCGTTCGCCGCGCCGCTTCAATTCATTCTCGACCAACTGGCGGAAATTCGTGACTTTGTTCCCCACCACAATATCCGTACCGGGGATGTCGCGGATCACGCGGGTCAGGCGGCAGTATTCCGGCGTCATGCGGAAGCACTCAACCAGCACGCGCAGCAGTTCGTCCTGCGTATACGGTCGCCACGCGCCCTCCTGATACTTTTGCATCAGC
>JACSRG010000500.1 GCA_014879865.1 Anaerolinea sp. | reverse complement strand
TTGCAGCACAACCGGGATTCCGAGAATCCCGGTTTGATCACCGACATGCGCGCCTACGTCATGGAGATGCTCGGCGAGTATTTCAAGCTGATCGACTGGTTCTACGACCTCGGCGGGCAGAATTTGGTGATCCCGCCGCTGGCGTACCAGCGTTTCATGAGCTATGACCGCCAGTACATGGCGGTCATGACGAAAATGACCCTGCTCCTGACCGAAGGTTTCGCGCTCGATTACTACCGCCAGCACGACGTTGACCCGTATTTCGCCGGGATCGACACGCTGCTCAAGCTGCCTGCCGACCATCCGGCGCACCAACTGGCGGTCGCGCTCGGCGACTTTCAGCGCGCGTGGGAGTATCAACCGGGGCGGCGCAAGCTGCTCTGGGAGATCGCGCCGATCCCGCTGTACACGTTCTGGAATCTCAAAGAGATGCTTGATCCGGCGGAAGTCGCAGAAGTCGATGCGGCGCTGGCGGCAACCGACGACCTCGAACAGGTCTACCAGACCCTCTACCGCGTGTATGCCCGCGCCGTTCTCGGCACGGACATGCCCGTGCCGCATTTTTACCTCGGTACGAACCGCAACGGCGACCTGAAGCTGCGCTCGATGGCTCCGATTTCGCTGCTCAACGGCTCGGCAACGCGCTTCTACTACACGCCGTACCCGACACTGTTTATCACCTACGAGACGCTGCAAGCCATCGTCGAAGATGTCGCCTTTGGCACGACGATGAGTACGAGCAAAGCCGATTACGACGAGCGGTTCACATCGGACATGGCGAACGCCGAATACGAACGCAACATGGCGTTGAGCGCCGACCCCCGTACCACCATCGGATTTGTCCGTTCGCTGAATGGCGCGTTTGACACCGAGGACTAATCCGCCGCACAATCACCTGCCGGGATGGGGCTGCTCCCGTTCCGGCGGTGTCACCTTTTTTCCCAGCTAAGGAGCATGAGCTATGTCGTCTGATGTTTCGCTTGGGTACTTGATACTCGTGCAGTCTGACGCCGATGCGTCCCCGCTGCCGCTTGAACGCACGTCCGTCACCGGTGAGGTGATCGGCGGCGCGGCGACGGTGCGCGTCATGCAGCAGTTCGGCAATCCGTTCACTCATCCGATTGAAGTCGAATATGTGTTTCCGCTGCCGCACAAAGCGGCGATCCATGATTACGCGGTCACGGTTGGGGGGCGTGTGATCAAGGCGGATATGCGCGAACGCGGCGAAGCCGAACGCACCTACCGTGAGGCGCAAGCGGAAGGCAAGCGCGCCAGTCTGCTCGAACAGCAGCGCCCGAACCTGTTCACCATTCGGATCGCCAACGTGCAGCCCGGGGAGTCGATTCGCTGCGAACTGGCGTTTGACGATGTGCTGGTCTACAAGGACGGTGCGTATGAATTCGTCTTCCCGATGGGCATCACGCCGCGCTATCACACGCCGTCACTGCCGTATGACGCTTCGGTCGATGCGCCGCTGGCAGCACCCGAAGCGAGAATCGCCCCAGTGGATATTACGCTGACTCTGCTCGGCGATGCGGGGCAGCCTGTAAGCAAATCACACCCGATCACCGTTCAGCCGGATAGGGCAGGGCGGACGGTGATTACGCTGGCAGGCGATCACATCCCGAACAAGGATTTCGTGCTGCGCCTTGAGCAGCCTGCCGGGGCGATCACGTCGCGGGCATGGGCGGCGCTTCAGGATGATGGCAGCGAAATTGCGCTGCTCGATCTGCTCCCGCCACGCTCCGAAGGGGAAGCTGTACCGGGGAAGCGCGAATTCATCTTCGTGTTTGACCGCTCCGGGTCGATGGGCGGTTCGCCGATTGTGCAGGCGCGAGATGCGCTCAAGACGTGCCTGCGGATGCTCGGCAGCGACGATACTTTTGTGTTACTCGTGTTTGACGACAAAATTGACTGGTTCACCCACAACCCACAGCCGATCACACAGGAGCGGATTGATGCGGCGGACAAGTGGATCGAGAAGGTCAACGCGCGCGGCGGCACCGAGATCATGGGCGCGATCACGGCGGCGCTGACTCTGCCGGTCGATCCTGAACGGACGCGCTACGTCATTTTCCTGACCGACGGCGCGGTGTCGGCGGAAAACGAGGCGATCAGCACGGTGCTGCGTGGGCGTGGGCAAGCGCGGATTTTCACGTTCGGCTTGGGCGCGTCGGTCAACCGCTACTTGCTGGAAAAGATGGCGGTGCGCGGCGCGGCGGAGTTCCTCGGCTTGAACGACGACATCGAGAAGGCGATCACCCGCTTCCAAGATCGCATCAGCTACCCGGCGCTGACGGACATCCAGTTGGAGTGGGGCGGCGCGCAGGTCTGGGATACCTACCCGGAAACGCTGTCCGATCTGTACATCGGGCAGCCGCTCACGCTGATCACGCGGTTGATGCGTTCCGCCGCTGGCAGCACCGCTCAGAGCGCCGTGACTGTGCGCGGGCTGCGCGGCGGCGAACATATCGAATTCAGTACGCCGATTCCCGCCGGGGATCACCCGCTGCTGGGGCGGCTGTGGGCGCGGGCGCGCTTGGAATCACTGCTCGACCAAGCGCAGTACCAGAACCGCGACGTGCGTCAGGAAGTGATCACACTGGCGCTCAAGCACCGCTTGGTCAGCCCATACACTTCGTTCGTGGCAGTCGATACCGAAGTCACAACGGGCGGCAAAGACGAACTGGTGCGCGTCGCCGTGCCGCTGCCCGAAGGCTTACGCTTTGAAAGCTTTCTAGAGGTAGACGCACGTCGCATGGGCGGAGCCGCCGCTGGCGGTAGGGTGATGGCGCGGAAGGGGCTCCCATCGCCGAGCAGCGGTACGCTCCAAGACAATCTCTCGTTTCAAGCCTTTGCCCAACCTGCTCCCGCTGCGTATTTCGCCCAACCAGAATTTGAGCGCGCGATAACGCTGGAGCCGCCTGATCCGCTCAAGCAGTTGGCGCGCACGCAGAAGATCAACGGCAGTTGGGACGACGATATCGCCAAGACAGCGGCGGCGCTGCTGACCTTCGTCCAAGCGGGGCACACGACGCAGGGCGGCGATTACCGCCGTCAGGTGAGCAAGGTGGCGGCGTGGCTGCGCGAAACGATCAAGCACGGGGGCGACAGCGATGCGTTCCGTGCGGCGAATGATGCGCTGGTGGCACTGCACGCGGCAGAGAATCGAAACTCAGGCGAATAAACCCATTGACCGGATCAAGGCACATCGCAGATAATCGAAGGGAAATAGGAGAACCTCGATGCCTAGAAAGCTGCTCATCACACTAGTTGTACTTGTTCTGCTCGTGCTGACCGTGACGGTTGCTCAAACCCAAGACGCGGTCACCTTCACCGGTTGGTTCACCGTCATCTACGGTGATCCATCGCCCGACTCCAGTCAACCGCCGATCACGATTGCGCGCTTGCAAGACGCGAATGGGGTGACTATCGCCGAATTCGAGACCGACTACGCCACGATCTTCGCCTACAACCGTAAGCAGGTCGAAATTACGGGTGTGGTGCTGGATTTGCCCGGTCTTGACAGCCAGTTGATCGACAATGCGCCGACGGTGCAACTCACGGGCATCCGCGAGATCGCCAGCGCACCCGCCGTCGAAGAATTGACCGGGTCGCAGCCATGGGTCAACCTGCTGTGCAAGTTCGCCGATATTACCACCACGCCCAAGCAGCCTTCTGCTTACGCTGATTTCTTCTCGACCAGCTATCCGGGCTTGGATCACTTCTGGCGGGCGATTTCCTACAATGCGATCAACTTGACGGGAAGCACGACCGTGAGCCAGTGGTACACGCTCCCGCGCAACTTCAGCTATTACGTGCAGGGCGAAAACGTCAACTTGGACGCGATTGCCAACGACTGCGCGAATGCGGCGAATGCGGCGGTCTTCTTCCCGAACTTCGTCGGCATCAACTTCATGCTCAACGCGACGATTGGCTGCTGCGCATGGGGTGGAACGCACACGCTGAACATCGACGGGCAGGTCAAGACCTACCGTGCGACGTGGGATCCGCCGTGGGCGCAGACGCACGATGTGATTGGTCACGAGATGGGACATGGCTTCGGTTTGCCGCATTCGTCGGGTCCCGCCGATAATCCGCCCACCGGCTTGAGCATTTACGTCTCGTCATGGGACTTGATGAGCAATTCCGGCGGTACGTGCGCCATGAGCAGCACGACTGTTGGCTGCCTCGGTCAAGGCGTGATTGCCTACTACGTCTCGACCAACGACTGGATCGCGCCGAGCCGGATCGCGATGGTCAACCCCGGCGTCGATACCACGATCACGATTGACCGGCTGCAAGAGCCGATCAACGATACGGGGACGCTGTTTGCCCGCGTGCCCATCGGCGGGTCGTCGTCGCTGTTCTACACCGTCGAAGTCCGCGATTCCAGCAGCGGCTATGATCGCAATATCCCGGCGCAGGCGGTCATCATCCACAAAGTCGATCTCTCCATCGGCGACAGTTCCAACACGGGACCCGCGCTGGTGGTGGACGCGGCGGATGGCAACGACAATGTCAACGATGCGGGCGCGCGCTGGCTGCCGGGCGAATCGTATATCGATCCTATCCAGAATATCCGTATCGACGTGCTGAGTCAGGTCGGTTCAAGCTTCAGCGTGCGCATCCGTAACAATGTCGTCGTCGGCACGCCGGTCGATTTGGCGGCGCAGATCAGCGGTTCGCCGAACCCGTATATCCCCGGCGGCAACGTCTCGTTCCCCTTCACCGTCACCAACAACAGCGGCGTGTCTGCGACGAATGCGATTGCGCTGTTTGATCTGCCGACCGATATTGCAGGCGTGTCTGTCCTGTCGAACCCTGTCGGGTGTTCGACCACTGGTACGACCATGACCTGCGCACTCGGCACGATTGCAGGCGGCGGTCAGGCGAATGGCACGATTGTGCTGCGGACAACTGCCGGGACGACGCTGGCGCTTCCTATGCAGATCAGCGCTTACGCCGACCAGAGTGACTCGAACACGAGCAATAACATCGCGTCGGTCGTCATCGGCAGCGTTGCCAACGACAGCGCGGCGACGGCAAAGGTGATTACTTCGCTGAATTATACCGACACCATGTCCACCGGCGGCGCGACCTTCATCAACGAGCCGCAGCCAAGCTGCCCGACGGACATTGGCAATACCGTGTGGTATCGCTACACCGCGCCCGCCGCGCAGACGATCCAGATCAACACGCAGAACTCGAATTTCGATACAGTGATCGGTCTGTATCGCGACTCCGGTGGTTCACTGATCGAGGTCGGCTGTAACGACGACGTGGTGTCCGGTTCGGTGACGACGTCGATCCTCAACGCGAACCTGACGGCGGGAACGGTCTACTACATTCAAGCAGGTGGCTACGGCGGCGACTCTGGTTCGCTGACGATCAACGTGCTGCTGACGGGTGGCGCAACCGCAACCCCGACGGCGACCTCGACGGCAACCCGCACACCGACCCCGACGGCGACCAGCACGGCGACGAGCACGCCCACACCGACCGCAACGCAGGTTGTCGTGCCTGTGCCGACGCCCGTTGCGCCGACCGGAACGATTGTCGCCACGAACCCGACGTTCAGTTGGACGAGCAGCTTAGGGCAGGGCGCGTGGTACTACCTGTGGGTGAGTGGTCCGAACGGCACAGCGCTCGAGCAGTGGTATGACGGTTTCAACATCTGCACCGGATCGAACTGCGCCGTCCAGCCGACGCTGAATCTCGGCGGCGGCGCGTACACATGGTGGATTCAAGCGTGGACGCAGCAGGGCGGTTACAGCGCGTGGAGCGCCGGAACGGCGTTCACCGTGGATGCCCCGCCGCCCGTCGCCGTGCCAACCGCGCCGACCGGCACGATCACCGCGCCGAACCCGACCTTTACATGGACAGGTGTCGCCTCGTACTCGTGGTACTACCTGTGGGTGTCAGGTCCGACCGGCACGACGCACGCGCAGTGGTACGAGAGCACGACTGCCTGTGTCGGGGCGACATGCAGCGTCACGCCGACGCTGAATCTCCCCGGTGGTACGTATACGTGGTGGGTGCAGTTGTGGACACCGGGCACGGGGTATTCGCCGTGGAGCGACGCCGCGTCGTTCGTCCTCGCGCTGCCGCCCGTCGCGCCGACGCAAAACGCGCCGCTTGGGACGATCAGCAGCGCGCAGCCCACATTCATCTGGCAGACTGTCCCGGCGGCGACATGGTACTACCTGTGGATTTCGGGTCCGAGCGGCTACGTGCTCGATCAGTGGTACTCGGTAGCAGCTTGCCCCGGCGGAACGTGTGCGGTCACACCGTCGCTGAATCTGGCAAACGGCAGTTATCAATGGTGGGTGCAAGCGTGGTCACCGGAAGGCGGCTACGGCGCATGGACGTCAGCGGCGAACTTCACCGTGAGCGTCGCGCCCGTCACCGGCGAAGTACCACCCGCGCCGGAACTCCCGGTAACACCGCCGGAAGAACAGTCGCCGGTGGAACAACCGCCGAACAGCGCCGGATAAACAAGCATTAAGGTTTGCAGGCGGTTGATCTTCGGGTCAACCGCCTGTACACTGTGATCGTGCGCTATAATGTTACGCGCAGGAAAATCACGTAATATGGATGACGACGCAGACCGGCGCACCATGAAGGCGGACGAATGGACGATCTAATCGGTCGTGAAATAGGGCAGTACAGAGTCACCGCTTTACTGGGCAGCGGCACTTCGGCGACTGTCTACCTCGCCAAACAGATGTCCGCCTTTGAGCGCCCGGTCGCGATCAAGGTGATGCGCAGTGAACTGCTTGGCAGCGAGGGTTTCGCGCAGCGGCTCGAACTCGAAGCGCGCACGATTGCCAATCTTCGCCACACGCATATCCTCCGTTTGATCGAATTCAAGGCTGAAAATAACCTCGTCTCGCTGGTGATGGATTACCTGCCGGGCGGCAATCTCGCCGATTTGATCGGCAGTGAAACACTGCCCATCGACAAGATCGACCGCATCACGGCGCAAATCGCTTCCGCGCTCGATTACGCGCATAACCAGAACATTATCCACCGCGATTTGAAACCGCAGAACGTGCTGCTCGACGAAGCGGGCAATGCCGTCCTGAGCGATTTCGGCATCGCCAAGATCGTCAGTGCTACGACGACTCTCACGCAAACGGGTGCGATCATCGGAACGCCGTCGTATATGTCGCCGGAGCAGTGGAAAGGGCTGCCGCTGGATCGGCGTGCCGACATCTACGCTTTTGGCGTGGTCGTATACGAGATGCTCACCGGCGCACTGCCCTTCAACGCCGATTCCGCCAGCGCCATGATGTACAAGCACCTATCAGATCGTCCCTCCCCGGTACAGGAACACCGTGCCGAACTCCCGCTGGCAGTCAATGTCGTGCTGCTGCGCGCGCTGGCAAAAGAACCCGAAGATCGCTACGAAACGGCGGGTGAATTCTACAAGGCACTCCATGAGGCGCTGTATTCCCCGGCAAGTGCCGTCCTCGTCGATCAGAAGCGCGCCACGATTCACCGACCGTCCGGGACTGATGTGGCAATGGCGACAACCGAAGTCTCGCGCGTCAAACAGCGTCCTTTCGTGTTGATCGGCGCGGTGGCTGCTGTCGCCATCATCGCGGTGGTGGCGCTGCTGCTCGCCACCTCGACCGGATCGCCGCCTGTGCCGACCGCAACGGCAGCCGGTCCGCTGATCGCCGGTCAAACCCGTATCGACAATCGGAACGTTACGCAAGTGTATGTGCCGCTGGGCTGCTTCCAGATGGGCAGCGATCCGCGTGCAGATACCCGCGCTTCGGACAACGAACTCCCCGCACACGATGTCTGCTTGTCTGCGTTCTGGATCGATCAGTTCGAGGTCACAAACAACCAGTTTCAAGCATTCGTCGATGCGGGCGGCTATACCTCGAACGAGTGGTGGACGGTCGAAGGCTGGGCATGGCTTCAACGCAACGGTTTTGTTGGACCGGAAACGCGGGGTGGTGCAGATGCCGGCGATCAACCCCGTGCCAACATAAGCTGGTACGAGGCGGATGCCTACGCGCGCTGGCGTGGTGGACGTTTACCGACGGAAGCCGAATGGGAATACGCGGGGCGAGGGACGGGTAATCGCATCTACGCGTGGGGAAATGGCTGGCAGAATGGCTATGGCGTCATCAACGAGACGACGACGGGCGGGGCGAGCTATCCGAACTCACTGGCGGTGGGATCGCGGCAGTTGGATCGCAGTTGGAGCGGCGCGTATGACTTGGTTGGCAACGTCAGCGAATGGGTCAACGATTGGTTGAGTCCCTATACCGGTGCTGCACAGCAAGACCCCATCGGCGCGGCAAGCGGCGATCAGCGTGTGGTACGCGGCGGCAGCTACACCAGTTCGCCGGAAGCAGCGCGGCTCACGTTTCGTATTGGGCGCGATCCTGAGCGGCGCAGCCCACTTACCGGCTTCCGGGTCGTTTCCAGCACGCAAACCTGAAGCAATTTTCACATACGTTAACACTAATTCTATAGTCTGTAACCTTTGTTGCGCGTATCATTAGAGTCATCGCCTGTGTGTGCGTTTCTATCTCAGGACAATGATTATGCTGCGACGTTCGCTCCTTCTTGCTGCACTGATCGCAATGCTGATTCTGGGCGCGTCGAGCGCGTCAGCTCAGGATGTTTTCACGCTCACCTTGATGCACACCAACGACACCCGCGCGAGTCATCTGCCAGATCAGAATGATGTTGGGGGGGCGGCGCGCGAAGCAACCGTCGTCACAGGGATTCGCGCCGAAGTCGAAAACAGCCTGCTGGTCGATGCGGGCGGACGCTTCACCGGATCGCTGTTTCACCGCGTGTATGCCGGACAGGATAACGTGCAAATCATGAATGCACTGGGCTATCAGGCGATGGGACTGGGCAGCACCGAATTCGATAACGGCGATGCGACGCTTGCCCAATTCATCCAGAATGTGAACTTCCCCGTACTCGGCGCAAACATTGACGCGAGCGCATCACCCGAACTGGCGGATTTGATCCAGCCTTACACTGTGATCGACGTGAACGGCATGTTGATTGGCGTAATCGGCATCATCACCGCCGACACGCCGCGCCTCTCCTCGCCGAGCGCGGGCGTAGTATTCTCCGACGATTACGCTAACGTCGTGCAGACTCAGGTGGGCGTGCTCGCCGAATTAGGCATCAACAAGATCCTCCTGCTCTCGTATCTTGGTTACGATCAGGATGTGCTCCTCGCCCCGCAGTTAGGGGGTGTAGATGTCATCGTCGGCGGGAATACGCGCACGCTGTTGAGCAATGCGCAGGAGGACGCGGCGGGCGGATACCCGACCGTCAGCGCAGGGACAGATGGCAACCCAATCCTCATCGTGCAGTCCGGCGGCGGCGCGCGCGGGGAGCTTCGCTTCATGGGGCGGCTTGACCTCACGTTTGACGCTGGAGGCGTCTTGATCGATTGGACGGGCGATACCATTCTGCTCGACACGACGATTCGTCCCGATGGCGACGTTGCAGCGCTGATCGACACCTTAAATGAACAGGTACAGATCGAGCGTCAGCGTACGATCCGCACGCCGGCAGGAGACCCGGTGATGGTCGCCGGGACGTGGAATGTCAACGTCTGCCGAATTCGCGAGTGCGAACTGGGGAATTTGGTCGCCGATTCGCTGCGCTGGTATACCGGGACGCAAATCGCGCTGATCAATGGCGGTGCGATGCGCGGCGGACTACAGGAAGGTCAGCTCTTGCGCGGAAACATCCTCGAATTCTTGCCCTACAGCAACCGCCTCACTACCTTCACTGTGAGCGGCGCGACGCTGCTGCAAGCGCTCGAAAACGGAGTATCCCGTGTGAGCGAATCCAGCGGCACGGGACGCTTCCCGCAGGTGGCGGGCATTCGCTACACCTATGATCTGAGCCAACCACCGTTCAGCCGGATCACAAACGTCGAGGTACTGGGTGCAGACGGTGCAGCGTACGAACCGCTCGACCCGGATGCCCTGTATTCAATCGTCACGAACGACTTCATGCGTAAGGGCGGGGATGGTTACAGCATGTTTGCCGAAAATGGGTTAGACGCGGAGGACACGACCGTTTTCTTTGACGACGTGTTCGAGTCCTATGTCCGCGAACACAGCCCGCTCAATCCTCAGCTTGAGGGGCGGATCACGGTCTTGAATTCGCCAGATGCAGCGCCACAAGCGACGCCGGAGGCGACGCCCGCCACCTAAGCTAAGTCAGGTGAGCACTCACGGGCGCTGGCGCTTGATCCTTGACGGGCACGAGCGGCAGCGTCACCGTGAAGGTGCTGCCCGCGCCCTCGGTGCTCTCTACCCGGATGGTGCCGCCCATCGTCATGATCAAGCGGTGGACGATAGTCAGCCCAAGCCCCGTCCCACCGAATTCGCGGGTCAAGCTGCTATCCACTTGATAGAACTCGGTGAAGATCGTTTCTCGCTGCGACGCCGGAATGCCGATCCCTGTGTCGCGTACTTGAATCGACCAATACTCTCCATCCGCGTGCGGCGGTTCGCGTCGAACGGTGACGCTGACCGTGCCTTCCTTCGTGAACTTAATCCCGTTGGAGATCAGGTTCACGACAATTTGCCGGAGGTGGCGCGCGTCGCCCAACACCTGTTCGGGCAGACTCGGATCGAGTTCGGATGCGAAGCCGATGCCTTTTTCGCTTGCCAGCACGGCGTGCTGCTCGACAATGTCGCGCACCCAGTCGGCGACGTTGAATGGCTGAATCAGCAGCTCGAACCGTCCCGCTTCAATGCGCGAGAGGTCGAGGATGTCGTTGATCAAGCCGAGCAGGTGTTTGGAGTTGGCTAGAACGCGCTCCTGATACTGCTTCTGCGTATCGTTGAGATTGCCTACCATCCCCATGAGTGACAATTCCGTATAGCCGATGATTGCGTTCAGCGGGGTGCGTAGTTCGTGGGACATGGTCGCCAGAAATTGGCTCTTCAGGCGGGTCGATTCTTCGGCACGTTCACTGGCGATTTTCAACTGCTCATTGGTTTGCTTGAGTCCGGTGATGTCGTGCAGGACGACGATACGTGCCGTCAGCTCCTGCTGACGGTTGCGCAGCGGTATGATGCGCAGGTTGAAATTACGCCGTTTTCCACCGATCTCGGTTTCAATTTCTGAATCGACTTCGTCAACATTGCGGAACTGCTCGACCACATGCTCCTGTCCGGTGATTATTTCCGCTGCGGGACGACCCAGCGCCGTACCGGCGGGAACGTTGAGCAGGCGCAGCGCCGCCGGGTTGATGTCCACGATGCGATCACTGCGGTCGATGACGATGATGCTGTCCGTCATACCCTCGACAATCGTATCACGCGCAACCGGAATGATGTCCATCAGGCGGTAGCGGTATAGATTCCACGCCGCAGTCGCGACGACGATCAGGAATGAAGGCGGCGTCAAATCGACGAAATCGGGCAGAGGGCTGAGACGGCTCACATAGAGGAAATTGGCGATCCATGGCGTGAGTGAGGAGAGGAGCAGGTAAGTCACCTGTCCCCGATAAAGCGGCGATGACCGGATGAGACTCCGCACAAGCAGGATCAAGCTGATGAGCAGCAGTCCATAGGCATAGACCGCGTGAATCCAGAAGGCGCTGCCATAGCCGTAGCGTGCCACTGTCAGCCCGTCGACAGCTTCGAGCGCGATTGACTCCCAGAACAGCGCATGCAGTGGATTGGTCAGGATCAACACCTGCACGAGGAGCGGCTCGATCAAGAGGAAAAGGATCAGCCTGCGTGTGACGTATTTGCCGTACCCCGTATATTGGAGGACGAAGACGAACCACGCCGATGTGGACAATGTGATCCCGGCGTACGTCATGTGCGTCGTCAATAGCTTCGCGTTGAGATCGATGACGAGTAGTTCGATCCCACTACCGAATGCCCAGAGCATCAGCCCGAACGACAGCAGGACATGTGCGCGCACGCCGATACCCGGACGCCGCGACCAGATCAAGTAGCCGAGCCAGAGCGCTACAAGCGTCACGATGAAGTTGATTAAGGCGTACGGCGTGAACTGCATACTCGATCCTTCTTCAATGCTGCCTACTGCCACCATATTATATGCAGTTTCTTGCCGCCTGCTCCTTAATGGACGAATACGGCAACGAATAGCGTCATCCTACGTATATATGTGCAGTAGTAGATTCATCAAGGGGGAAACATGTGCTGCCTGATTACTATTCTCGTCTTTATTGGTCCCCGTGCGACGGCGCTGATCTGGGCGCTGACCGACCAAGCGCGCTGGAATGCCACGTTTGACAATCTGATTCTCCCGTGCATGGGCATCCTCTTCCTGCCGTGGACGGTGCTGGCGTATGTGCTGCTCGCTCCCGGCGGTGTCGAGGGGCTGGAGTGGGCACTGTTGATCTTCGCCTTCCTGATCGACATTGGCAGCACAGGCGGCGGCGCGGCAGGCAACCGCAAACGCATCAGCAATTGGCGCGAACGCGATTAGCGACCTTGAGCGGCAGCCCGAACGTTTGAGTCGGGCTGCCGGTGGTGACACATGCAAGCCGACCTACTGAACAAACTTGATCAAATCGAAGCGCTGCTCGCGCTAGACTACGGCTTAGCGCCGAGCCAGCTTGTCTTTCTGCCTGCCGGGGAAGATGGTCTGCTGTACACGTTTCAGTCTCACGGGCAAAGGTTGATTGCCAAGATCGTTGGTTTTCGGACTGGCGTAGACGGGCAAATGCTTGAGCGACAGTTACAGGTCATCGACCGGTTGGCGCAGACCGCTGCCTTTGACTTTGTGGTGAGTCCGCTCCCCAAGTTGGCTGGTGGGTTCGTGGGTCGCCTTGCTGAATACTGTCTGGTCATTTATCCCTTTGTCGAGGGCGTTTTACAGCGGGACTCGCAGACGACGAGCCGACAACTGAACGAGCTCGGAACGCTGATCGGACAGCTCCACGCGCTTGATCCTGCTCAATACCCGGCGCTTGCCGCCCAAGTGTTTAGTACAGCGGAGGCAGAGCGGTTGACGGCGATCTTCTCACAACTGCCGAAGTTTGCCGGACACGCCAACCTCAAGCCGGTCTACGATCTGCTTGCGCCGTGGGAACAGCGGCTCAGGCGCGATGTGGAACAGTGTGTTCAGCTCGGGGAAAGCTTGCGGCGGGCAAATCATCCACAGGTGATCACGCACGGTGACCTCAGTCCCGGAAACATCATCTTCACCCCCGGCGGGCAGATCAAGATCATCGACTGGGAGGGGATTCAACTCGGCTTGCCCGAACAGGATGTCAATATGTTTTCCGACATCCGTCATCTGCCGCACTTCCTCGCGACATACTTAAAGGTGAACAAGCGCAGCCTGCAGCTTGATGCTTTGATCTTCTTCAACCTCACCTTTGTGCTTGAGGGAGTCGTCCAGCGCGTCGAACTGCTGCAGGAGGAAGCCCTCAACGAGGTTCAGCGGCAGCACGAACTGGACGAATTAGCCGCCGAACTGCACGGGCATCAGTGGTTTGATGTGGGGGTTGAGCAGATTCGAGAAATTCTCAAACGCTTCGATTAAAGGTCATACGCGACTGAGACAAACAAAAAGCCCGACTGTGTATCGGGCTTTATAGTTAGTGCGGAGGCGACGGGTCTCGAACCCGCGATCTCTGCCTTGACAGGGCAGTGTGTTAACCACTACACCACGC
>JACSRG010000908.1 GCA_014879865.1 Anaerolinea sp. | reverse complement strand
GTTCTATCTGCAAAGCCGCGGCCTCAACGAAGTGGACGCCCGCGCCATGGTCGTGTCGGGCTTCATCGAACCGTTGGTGAAGGAACTGCCCATGGAGTACGCGGTGGAGATGAACCGGTTGATCCATTTGCAGATGGAAGGGACGGTGGGCTAACTAATTGTGCCGTAGGGCGAGTTTCAATACTCGCCGCATAATTGTGTCGGCGCGTGTGGCGGATTTTGAAATCCGCCCTGCTGAATTGCAAACAATGGAGAATTAACTTTGGCTCCTGTTAAAACTAAGCCTGTCAAGAAGGCGATTAAATCAACCAAGAAGGCCGCCGTGAAGAAGTCGGCGACGAGGAAGATCGTGAAGCCATCGGGTGTCAAACGCCCAATCGTGAAGATCACAACTCCGCAGACCGGTTTCAGCGTCGAGACTTTTGAAACGGTGTTGGCTTCGCGTCCGTTCGAGCCGGAATGGATGCAGGATCGACGGCGCGATGCGTTCCATGTGCTGCTCGACACCCCGCTGCCCACGCGCAACGACGAAGCGTGGCGGCGCACCGATTTCGGATCGCTGAAACTCGACGAAGTCGACGTGGTCATGCCCAAAGCCGACGGCGAAACCGCGCTCAAGGGCGCGCCGCGCTCGATTAAGGAGGCGCTCTCCGGCAAGGGTGCGTCGGGTTCGCTCGTCTCAGCGGATGGGCAGATCGTCGCGTCGCAGCTGGATCCAGCGTTGAAGCGCAAGGGCGTGATCTTCACCGACATGGAGACCGCACTGAAAAAGCACAGCGATCTGCTTGAGCCGATCTTCATGACGCAGATCGTCAAACCCAACGACGGTTACTTCGCGGCGCTGCACGGGTCGTTCTGGCAGGGCGGCACGTTCGTGTACGTGCCCAAAGGCGTGGAAGTGCCGCTGCCGCTGCGCGCGGCAACGTGGCTGAAGCAGCGCCACGCGTCGTTCCCGCACACGCTCATCCTATTGGAAGCGGGCGCGCGGGCCGTGTTCATCGACGAGTACGCATCGCACACCGACGAGCGGCAGGCCTTCAGCAACGGCGCGGTCGAGATCATCGTCGGCGATGATGCCCAGCTCGACTACGTGAACTGGCAGGATTTAGGACGCAACGTCTACAACTTCACGCACGAGCGCGCCAAGGTCATGCGTAACAGCACGTTGCACTGGATCGTGGCGGGCCTCGGCACCAAGTTGACCAAGTCCTTTATGGACGCGAATTTGGCCGGGCCGGGAGCGTCGGCGTTGATGTCGGGTGCATATTTCGTCGATGGCAAGCAGCATCTCGATTACGACACCGAACAGAATCACCTCGTGCCGCATACCACCAGCGATCTGCTGTATAAAGGCGCGCTGAAAGACGAAGCACGATCGGTGTGGCAGGGCAACATTCACGTGTATCCCGGCGCGCAGCGCACCGATGCTTATCAGGCCAGCCGCAACCTTTCACTGAGCAACGCGGCGCGCGCCGATTCGATCCCTGGTCTGGAGATCGAAGCCGACGATGTACGCTGCACGCACGGCGCGGCGATCAGCCAGGTCGATAAGGAAGAGATCTTCTACCTGATGGCGCGCGGTATCCCGGCCAAGATCGCAGAACAGTTGATCGTCAACGGCTTCTTTAAGCCGGTGCTCGATCGCATCCCGATGGATAATGTGCGGGCGCGGCTGGAAGCGTCGTTCGCGGCGAAGATGGGTTTGTCTGGGTAGTGTATTCTCACGCAGTATACATTACGCACGCTTGCTGGTATCGATACTGCGTAATTCGTAATGCGTAAAGGACGGAGATTTTCCATGACGGAATACGTTCACCCTGAGGTTCTGGTTTCAACCGATTGGGTCGCGCAGCATCTGAACGATCCCAGCGTGCGCATCGTCGAGACGGACGAGGACGTGTTGCTGTACGACATCGGCCACGTGCCGAATGCCGTCAAGGTCGACTGGCACACTGATCTGAACGATCCGCTGGTGCGCGACTATCTCAACGCCGATCAGTTCTCGGCGCTGCTGCAAGCGAAAGGCATCGACGCCGATACGACCGTGGTGTTCTACGGCGACAAGAATAACTGGTGGGCCTGCTATGCCCTGTGGGTCTTCAAGCTGTTCGGCTTCAAAGACACACGCATCATGAACGGCGGACGCAAGAAGTGGATCGATGAAGGGCGCGAATTGAGCAAGGTCGTGCCCGCTTACCCGAAGACCGATTATCGAGCTCTGGCCCGCGATGATCGCCAGATACGCGCTTTTCGTGATGAGGTTCAGGAGCACATCAAGCACAACAAGCCGCTGGTCGACGTGCGTTCGCCGGGCGAATACAGCGGCCAGTTACTGCACATGGCTGACTATCCGCAGGAAGGCGCGCTGCGCGGCGGACACATTCCGGGCGCCAAGAACATTCCATGGGCCAAGGCAGTCCAGGAAGATGGCACCTTCAAATCGGCTGC
>JACSRG010000907.1 GCA_014879865.1 Anaerolinea sp. | reverse complement strand
GCGGGGTTATACATGATTTCGCGGAACGAGAGCGTTCCGGTGCTGGCATACAGGTAGGCGATGCCGAGCAGCATGATCACATCCGCGACACGGGTGGTCGTGAACGCCTTGATCGCCGCTTTGTACGCGCTTGGCTTCTCGAACCAGAAGCCGATCAGCATGTACGAGCACACGCCCATGATTTCCCAGCCGACGAACAGCAGCAGCAGGTTATCCGCCACCACCAAGGTCAGCATCGCACCAGCGAACAGCGCGATCAGGCTGAAGAAACGCGATTGACGCGGGTCATGCGCCATGTAGCCAATCGAGTAGATGAAGATCATCAGCACCGCGAACGGCACCATGAACAGCATCGGCACGGTCAGCGGGTCAACCAGCACGCCCATATTGAAGGTTGTGTTGCCCGTGCTCAGCCACGCGACCGCGCTGGCGAAGACGTGTTCGCCGAGGTCGGGCAGGCTCGTGGCTTGCGCGACCACCTGCCACGCGATCAGCCACGCGGCGATCACCCCGCTCATGCCGACGATGATGCTGACGACACGGCTGCGCGTGGTCACAACCGGGACGGACATACCGCCATAATCGGGATGATGTCCGCCATATTCCGCGCTGGTCGCCGGGATGAGTTTGCTGCGGTTCGTCAACAGGGTAATGATGAGGAACGCCAGCAGCGGACCCACCGGGATTAACCACGGGAGCAAATTGGGATCATTGATGAAAGTGTTTAAATCCATAGTTCGAGGCTAACCCTTCAACAGGTTGACGTCTTCGACCACCACCGAGCGCCGGGTGCGGTAGATCGAGATGATGATCGCCAACCCGACAGCAGCTTCGGCGGCGGCAATCACGAAGACAAACGCGGCGAACGCCTGCCCGGACATATTTTCCGGCGACATATAGCGCCAGAACGCGATCAGGTTGATATTGACGGCAGAGAGCATCAGCTCCACGCTCATCAAAATCGCGACCGCATTCCGGCGAGCGAGTACACCGTACACGCCCAGCGAGAACAGCGCGGCGGCGACTAAGAGATACATCCACAACGGGATCATGTCGAACTGACTCCTAACCTACTCTGTGTCACGCGCAAGGACAATCGCGCCGATCATCGCCGCCGTCAGCAGCAGTGACGCCACTTGGAACGGCAGCACGTACTGGTTGCCGTCTACCAGCGCCACGCCCAAATCTTCGGTCGTCGCCACGCTATCGCTGACAGGTTGGCTGGAGTTCATCCCGTTTTCGCCCCACACAGGCAAAATCACGCCAGCGGTCAGCAGCGCGAACAGCAAAAGTCCGACAATCGCGCTCATCCACCACTGCTTGTTGAGCACTTCGCTCATGCGCGTCATGCCGCGTGTGAGCATCACCGCGAAGATGATCAAAATCGCAATCGCGCCGATGTAGACGAGGACTTGCACCACCGCCATAAACGGCGCGCTTAAGAGAACGAACAACCCTGCGCCACCGAACAGGCTGACGATCAGGTACAACGCGCCGTGAATCAGGTTGCGGTTGGTCACCACGCCGAACGCGCCGCCGATGGCGAACACCGAGAAGAGGAAGAAGGCGATGGTCTGTGCGTTAAGCTCTAGCATAGGTTTCTCCGTTAATCCGCAGCCTAGTGCGCGACCGTCGCGTGCGGCACATCCTGCGTTTCTTTGAACACGACCGACTGCGCCGAAGCCTCAAGCCGCGCCTGCCGTCCCACGTTCCGCAATATCGTCAAAATTCCGGCGATCACCGCGAGGTTGCCGAGCAGCAGCACGACCGACTGCGGCAGATGCGCGAGAAAATCTGTCTCGCCGGGCGCGGGCGCGATGCCGAGCGCCTTCGTCACTTGCAGCAGGAACGCCACAACCAGCACGTTGACGATGGCAACCGGCACGAGGAACTTCCAGTTGAAGCCCATCATCTGGTCGATGCGCACACGCGGCACAGTCGCGCGCAGGATCAACGAGGGGATGTACAGCAGCCCGGTCTTGAGGAACAGGTAGACGAAGCCGAGCAGCGGATATTCGATTGCGCCGGGACCCGACCACCCACCCAAGAAGATCACCGCGAACAGCAGGTTCGCCGTAAAAGCGTGCATGAATTCGTTCGCCATGAACAAACCGAACTTCATGCCCGAATACTCGATGTTGTAACCGGCAACGAGTTCGGATTCCGCTTCGATCAAGTCGAAGGGCGCGCGTCCCGTTTCGGCGAGGTTGCTGATGTAGAAGATCACCGCCGACACCAGCGCCGGGACGATGAACCACATGCCGATCTGCGCGGTGACGATTTCCTGCATCGAGAGCGTCCCCGCGATCATCACCGGGACGAGCAGCGCCAGCACCATCGGCACTTCGTAGCTGACCAACTGCGCGACCACGCGGAACGCGCCGAGCAGCGCATACTTGTTGTTGCTCGACCAGCCCGCCATCATGATCGCCAGCGTGCCAATCGAGCCGATTGCCGTGAAG
>JACSRG010000893.1 GCA_014879865.1 Anaerolinea sp. | reverse complement strand
CTTGTGTTCGCCGCGAACAGCGGGCTCTATGAACTCGTCGTCACTTCCACCGACCCTCAGGTGCAGGGCACGATCCAACTTCTTGTCACCTGCGTCGATCAAGCGCCGCCGTGTCTCGCTGCATTAGGGGCAAGCGGATTGAGAACGAATGCGTGTCCCGTCTGCTTTGCCGCTGGCGATTGTCCCGGTTTCGACCTATCCGTCACCCTTGATGGGATGGCTGGTTTCTTCACGTGGACACCCGCCGAAGGGGCTGACTGGTATATCTTCAGCATTATCGATTCCACAGGTGGGCTGCTGGAAGATTCCCCTCGCCTAATCGAAGGCGCGACAAGCAATACGTACACGTTCAATCCCGCCGATATGCCGCGCGGACCCTTCACAGCAATCGTCACCGCCGGAGCTGAAGGCGGCGGCATGGACCCGATCTGTGTCGCCAATGTGACGGTCAGCTTTGACGGCACATCAACTGAGACGTGTTCGGGCATCGGGGTTGGCGCAGACATCGTACCCGGGACTCGTGCAGCGGTCGCCCATTGGGATGCAGTGCCCGACGCTGCTGCGTACCTGCTCCACGTATACGCAATCGCTGATGACGGCGGCTTGATTGGTATCCGCGTGCTGACCGTTCCCGGCAGCGCGACCACCTACCATCTTACCGATGTTTTCCCCTCGGAATACAGCCGTTTCCAGATTCGCGTCGCTGCCTACAGGGAGAGCAGCGGCGGTGGTGCGTTTGGTGACATGCCTCAGGTCTACCTCTGCGATGGAGGCATTGACATTACGTTCGACCCGCTGGGTCCGGTTCACTGGGGGCCAGCAACATGACTACAAACGAGTTGCGTATGTTCACCAAGAAGACTATTGGGCTGATCCTTGTGGTCGTTTTGCTCGGTCTGTCGCAATTCGACAGCCGGGGCGGCATGGCGCAAAGCGGCGGGACGCTCGGCTACGGATCGCGGGTTTACGGCACGATCAGTGCGTCTACCCCGGTAGTGACCTACAGCATTACCGGGCAGGCGGGTGATTTCCTCGTGATAACGGCGCTCTCGTGGACAGGTACGCTCGCTGCGCAGCTTGAGATGATCGCTCCGAATGGCGTTAGCTTACAGCACAGCACACACAATGCATTTGACGGTGAGCCGCTTGGCGCGCAGCTCGCTGTCGTGCTGCCCCAAGCAGGTGCCTACATCCTGCGTATCAGTGGGGGCAACGGCACGCTCGGCGATTACCTCCTCACAGTTATCGGTCGCGCGGCAGCGCCTGTTACAGCGCTGACTTACGGTGAACCGCTCATGGTGACTATCCCTGCCAATTCAGCGGCGCAGTTCTTTACCTTCGACGCCGAAGCCTGCCCGACCACACTCGTCGTCAGTCAACCGAGCGCGGGCGAGCCATTCACCTTCCCATATCTGGTAAAAGTTCGTGATCAACGGGGTCAGATGGTCGCGCTGCTGCGCGGAGGCGAACGGATCGAAGACTGGGTCACAGTCGAAGCGCTCTCTGGTCGCTATGAAGTGGAAGTGCGCGCAGCAGAGCCGCTTCTCACCGGATCGCTGCAACTGCTCGTCACCTGCGCGAACGACAATCCGGGCTGCACACCCGGTACAGCAGAAGGCGACAACGCCGCCTGTGCGCCGTGTCCGCCCGCCGAAGAACGCATACCGGGCGGGGGCTGCCCCGAACTTCACTTTGCAGCAGTGCAGGAGGCTGACGCGCCGAACTGGGTGACTGTCACATGGGATGCAGTCGCGGGTGCTGATGGATACGCCGTTTACGTCACCGGGCTGATCGAAGGCGGTGGCGAAACCTATCTCACCCATGCAGAATGGGTACCGGGAGATCCGCTCCATTTCACATGGATACTACCGGAAGAAGGCTATATCGGTTACACATTCACGCTTCAAGTGCTGGTTGATGATGCTATCCTCTGCTCCACCGAGACCGGCGTAGCGTTGGTTCCCGCGCCTGATGATTCGCAGGAAACATTCTGCTCCATCCGCGCTGATCGGGAGGGCGTACCCGTGCGCGTGGGACCGGGGACGATGCGCAGCATCTTCACCTATCTCAATCCCGGAATCGAGTATGTGGTCGTTGGGCAGGCAGCCGACGACGCAGGCAATCCTTGGTGGGAGTTGGATAAGACCCGCTTCCCCGGTCACGAAGGCGTGATCAGCCTGTGGGTACTGCAAGCCGACGTTACGCAAGTGGGCGACTGCACGCAAGTTCCGCAAACCGACATCCCGGAAATTGTGCCCATCCCTGAAGAACCACCACCACAAGGGTGGGGTCCTTGTGGTTCATGTTCAACCTGCGGTCATCCTGCCAACGAATGTGTGACCTCACCTGAGGGTGTTTGCCTGTGGGATCCGGCGACCTGTCAGGGTTCGAGCGGAATACCCCCCGGTGACGGTGGACAATGCTATTCGGTCGCTACCGCTGTTGATCGCGGCGTGTGCTATGGGGC
>JACSRG010000906.1 GCA_014879865.1 Anaerolinea sp. | reverse complement strand
CCCGGCGGATGCGCGATGCCCAGTTTCCACGCCACCAATTGAAACTCGCCGTTGTCGGCCGGCAGAACGGAGGGAATGAGCGTGAAGAGATAGAGGGCGAAGAAGATCAGGCCCAACAACAGATCGATTGCTGACACCGGCACTGCATCCGCAGCGCGGTGCAAGTGTTGATGATTTTTGATTGCGGATTTCAACTTACGCATTGGGCGCTTTATTAGCTAGAACCGTCATTGCGAGCATCCTGAGCGGAGCGATAGCGAAGTCAAAGGATGCGAAGCAATCGTCGTCACGATCAGTATTCCTTGCCATTTGGCATTGGAGATTGCTTCGTCGGCCTTCGGCCTTCTCGCAATGACGATAGACTGACTAAGTTTTACGAAGCACGCTTTCGTACGCTTCCACCGTTTCCCGTGCGCAGCGCTCCCACGAAAACTGCGCCGCTTGTTTCAATGCCCGTTCGCTGAGTTCGTCGTGCAGTGGATCCTCCGTGCACACGGCGATCAGCGCCCCGGCCATCGCGCGGGCATCATTGGGATCGACAAGGATCCCCGCATCGCCGACGATCTCTGGCACCGACGACGCATTCGATCCGACGACGGGCACGCCGCAAGCCAACGCCTCCAGCGCGGGTAAACCGAAGCCTTCATACATCGTCGGATACAAGAAGGCGCGCGCTTGCTGATACAAGGCCACTTTGTCTTCCTCGGCCACGCGCCCGATGAAACGCACGACATCTTCCACTTCGATTTGTTTGGCAATTACACGCGGATCGTGAAAGAACGCATCGTGCCGATCGGGCAGGCTGCCGGCAAAGACCAGCGGGACACTGTCGCCCAGCGCATCCTGCGCCCACGTGTAGACTTGCAGCAGGGTCTCGACGTTCTTGCGCGCATCGCAGCCGCCCAGGTAGAGCGCGTACTCGTCAGGCAGATCGTGATTTCGGCGGAGCGCCGCGGTGTCGATCGGGTCGATGTGATCCGTAAATTTCGGATCGGCGGCCAGATAGATCGTATGGACACGATCGGCCGGGATGCGCAGGTGCTGCATGATGTCGCTGCGGCTGGCTTCGGAATCGGTGAGGATCAACGTCGCACCGCGCGCTGCCGCGCTGACCAATTGCGTATACGCGCGCACGAATGCACCCCCGCGATACTGCGGCAGGATCAACGGAATGATGTCGTGAATGGTCACGACGATGGGTACACTCGAGCGGAGCGGCGGCGCCCAATAGGGAATGTGCAGCACATCGGCTTCGTAGGCGCTGGCCGCACGCGGCATGATCGATTGCTCGAAGAGCAGCTTGCGGAAATCGGAGGTTGGACGTTGGATGTTAGAAGCTAGAAGTTGGAAGTCGGTATCAGCGGTAATGTCATGAATCTGGAACGATCCCTTGTTGGGCACGACCAAGGCATATTCGTGCTGCGGTGCGACACGCGGAAGTTGCTTCAGTAATTGCAGCGTGTACTGCCCACTGCCCGTATGCGGTTGATCGATGAACCAGCCGTTGAGAATAATGCGCATGATCTGAAGATTGAACTACCAACTACCGCGAAAGTAGAAGATGATCTTTTCTTTTTCATCAATGGCAAGCAACCTCATCCAATCATTACGCTCCCCTTTGGCAAAAAGATAACGATAAGTCTTGACCTCATCCAACCACGGCTTTAGATTATCGCAAGGGCTGCCGGGGATTTCGCGAGGAAACCGACCTGTTTGCCATTTTGGTAGCCCTGATGTTGAAGTGACCCCCGACCCAGATTGAACCCAATCAAAGCCCTTAGAAATCATGTTATCCAGTTCGGATTCTGGCAACCGAAAAGAAGCACAATAGGTGAAATCGCCAAAAAAGTCGGACGGGCTGGTATATTGATCGAGAATTTGCGCGGCTGCTGGCATGGTATAGGTGACAGGCTTACGCATCTCCTCATCCCAGTCCATCACGCCTTTAAACAAAATGCCACCGCAGCTTCCCGCACAGATCAGAAGTATGATCAGAAAGATTAGCGTCCGCCGTACATTAGCGCTCATGAAAGAACTCAAAACTTTCTACGTCGCGCCACCACTTTATCAAATGGCTCGAAGCCTACGTCAAGATGTAGATAGAATGGATAAGCGTTGTCGTTGGCATGCAACACAAATTGCAAATGATCACGATCGGCGATCAGACGCTGAATCAACTCGCGCCCGATGCCGCGCTTCTGATATTCAGGCAAAACTGCCACCGTGCTGATGTACGCGTTAAACGCTCCATCAGAGATGGCCCGCGCAAAGCCCACCAACCGATCGCCCTCCCAAGCCGAAACGACAAACATCGAGCCGCGCACCAGTTGGGCCAGGCGCTCTCGATCGGTGGTGCGGCGCTCCCAACCGACGGCGTTGAAGAGGATCGTCAACTGATCGAGATCGATGTCGTGGTCGTCACGATATACGATCGTCACGCGCCGTACCCTTTTGGATGATTGCGATGCCATTCCC
>JACSRG010000261.1 GCA_014879865.1 Anaerolinea sp. | reverse complement strand
CCATCGTCTGCTGCATTTCGGACTCGCGGACGGAATTGGTTCCTACGCGCGCCAGTTGTGGAAAGCATTGCAGCGAGAGTATCGGAATCAACGGGCATTGAAGACTTTGCTCCACGATTTTCAGCCGGACATCGTGTATATCTGGAACACGAAGCATGTCTGCATATCATTGGTGTTCCTCGTCCAACGTGCAGGATTGCCGATTGTATTTCACTTCGGTGATACGTGGTTTGCGATTTGGAAGCGCGATTTCTGGTATCGTTTCTGGAACAATCAGAATGGTCGTTTTCTAACCAGATGGCTAAAATACTTGACGCAACCGTTCGTCAATTGGTGGTTACTCGTACCTACTGGAAGTATCAAATTCCGCAACTCGCAGTTTGTCAGTACGTTTCTACACGGCAAATTCAACGAACTACTACCGGAGACTTCTCACCAAGTCGTGATCAACTGGGGAATTAACCTCGCTGATTTCCCATATTGTCCTTCCGAAACCACCGATATTTGCCGTTTGCTATTCATTGGACGCATTGCTGCACAAAAAGGGCTACATGTTCTCGTAAACGCTTTGCGTCTGCTCAAGGAACGACCTGACGCCCCGCGCGTAGAATTGACGGTAGTCGGTGAGCGCACTGAACCGTTTGCCACCGAAATCGACACGCTGATAGCTCAGCATCAACTGCCGGTCAAGTTCATAGGTACAGTTACCCGAAGTGAAATCCCGCTCACTTACGCTCAGCACGATGTGTTTATGTTTTCGGCAATCGGCGATGAAGCATATGGATTGGTCTTGCTTGAGGCTCAAGCATCGGGCTTGGTTATTATTGGAACGGGTGCCGGTGGAAGTGCCGACATCTTGCAGGACGAAGTCAATGCGCTGATCTATGAAGCCGAGAACGCTGCTGACTGCGCGCGCGTCATCTTTCGTGTCTGCCGTGACTTCGAGCTGCGAGAGCGACTGCGCAAAAATGGAAGACAGAACGTTGAATCACGGTTTCAATTGGCAAACACAATCGATAGAGTCGAAGCGGATCTATCTGCCGTGCTTCAAGACAGTTCATCCTAACAGTACCCGAGTTCACTGCGGTTGACCTAGTGGAGTATGTAGTTGAGTGACGTGCAATGCGAATTACGTTGATCTGTTCCAATTTTTCCCCACGCAAAAACGCTGCCAATGGCGGTGAACTCCGCTTCTGGCAGGATTTCATGTCGCTTGTCCGTTTGGGACATGAAGTCCACGTGATCGTCGTCGGAGCGGACATCCAGCCCGACGATATTGAACCCGGCGTGCGCGAGGCGGCGGCGAGTGTCAACTGCATCCCGCTTGCCAAGCCTGAAGTCCAAACATTGGATTGGTGGAAACTGCTCTATTCCAATGATGCGCTGACGAAAGTGTTTTTCCCCGGCTTCTGGCGCTTGCGCGACGCCGTAGAACGTATCCTCACAAGCATCAATCCGGATTATGTCTGGGCGGAGTGGATTGGCGCGCTGACGGTCATTGCGCCATCACGCAAGGTGATCTATTCGCACCACGACTTTTATTACAAAGTACGCGAAGTCCGCGACAAAGTGCGCGGTGCAAAGCGTCGTTTCATCGACCAACTGCGCGAGAATCGCCTCAAGCAGTACGAACTGATGCTTTCGCGCAAGGGACTCTGTACCGTCTGCGTCTCGGACTCCGAACGGCAGGAATTCGAAGCCCTTGGCGTGCGTAATGTCAGCTACATTCCCATCGTCAGCGAGACGATCCCGCCGCCGTCGGTTCAGACGGACACGGGGCGTATCTTCGTCTTCGGGACGTGGCACAATACGGCGATGCGTTCCTCGATGAAGCATTTCCGCGAAGCGATCTGGAACTTGATCGAACATTCAGCGCTCCCGCTGGAATGGCATCAGGTCGGCACGCTCGAAACGCAGCAGTCGGATACATGGAAATGGGTGCAGGAGCATTTCGTTCTGCACGGGTTCATCGAAGACTTGGACAGCGTGTTTCGGATCGGCGATGCTTCGATCCTGCCGTACAAGGAAAACACGGGGTTCAGGACGCGCTTCGTGATCGCCGCCGCCTACGGCGTGGTTAACATTGGGTATAACGAGACTTTCTTATGTGCGCCGGAGTTTACGCCCGGTCGGAACTGCTTAGCCGGACAAACCCCGCAAGACATAGCAAATCTGATCCAACAATATGCGTCTGATCCTGCACTTCGTAAACGATTAGGTGAGGCAGCACGTGAATTATATGAGAACGAATTCTCGTTTGAGGCACAATTACCGAAGTACGCCCGTGTTCTTGAACAAGCTACAGCGCGTAACGATCACTAATCGACTCATCGCAGCATTGGTGCAAAGCAAACCGTCATGACCCTGATCATCGCCGAAATTGGTTCAGTCCACGATGGCAGTTTTGGCAACGCCAAGCGCTTGATCGACGCCATCGCCGCGACCGGCGCGGATGTCGCCAAGTTCCAGACGCACATCTCCGAAGCCGAAACGCTCCGCAATGCGCCGATGCCGTCGTACTTCAAGGGTGAGCCGCGCTTCGAGTACTTCAAGCGCACGGGCTACACCCGCGATCAATGGGCGGAACTCAAGGCGCACTGCGAAGCGCAGGGCGTCGAGTTCATGTCGTCGCCCTTCTCGATCCAAGCCGTCGAACTGCTCGACTCCATCGGCATGAAGCGCTGGAAAATCCCGTCCGGCGAGATCACCAACCTGCCCATGCTCGACGTGCTGGCGCAGACGGGCAAACCCGTCATCCTCTCGTCCGGCATGAGTTCGTGGGCGGAAATTGACCGCGCCGTCGAAACGATTCGCAAGCATCACGATCTCCTGACCGTGCTGCAATGCACGTCAGAATACCCCTGCCCATACGACGAAGTCGGCTTGAACGTCATGCTGGAAATGAGGGAGCGGTATAACGTCCCGGTCGGCTTCTCCGACCACACGCTGACCATTTTCGCGCCCATCGTCGCCGTGACGCTCGGCGCGTCGGTCGTCGAAAAGCACTTCACCTTCAGCCGCTTGATGTACGGCAGCGACGCGCGCCATTCGCTCGAACCGGGCGAGTTCAAGCAGATGGTCGAAGGCATTCGCGCCGCCGAAATCATGACGAGCGCCCGCGTCGATAAAGATGCGCTCGTCGCCAAGATGCGCGAAATGAAGGATATTTTCGAGAAGAGCGTCGTTTCGGTGGTCGATATTCCGCCGGACACGGTCATCACCGGCGAGATGGTCGCCGTCAAGAAACCCGGCACAGGCATTCCCGCGCGCCGCCTATCCGAAGTCATCGGCAGCCGCAGCGCCAAAGCTATCCCGAAAGACACGGTTCTACAGGAAGAAGACATACATGCGTAAGATTTGCGTGGTCATTGGCTCGCGCGCCAACTACAGCAGCATCAAATCCGCCATGCGGGCGATCCAAGCGCACCCCGATCTCGAACTTCAGGTGATCGTCGGCGCGTCCGCCGTGCTGGATCGCTACGGGTCAGTCGTCAACCTCATCGAGAAGGATGGGTTCACCCCCGTCGCCCGCATGTATATGCTCGTTGAGGGCGAAACGCCCGCGACGATGGCGAAATCGACCGGCTTGGGCTTGCTCGAACTGCCGACGCTTTTCGACCAGATCAAGCCGGACATCGTGCTGACGGTCGGGGATCGCTTCGAGACGATGGCGACCACGCTTGCCGCCGCTTACATGAATATCCCGCTGGCACACACGATGGGCGGTGAGGTCTCCGGCACGATTGACGAGAGCATCCGCCATGCCGTGACCAAGTTCGCGCATATCCACTTCCCCGCTTGCACCGACGCGCAGGAGCGCATCATCAAGCTCGGCGAACGCCCGGAAGATGTGTATCTCGTCGGCTGCCCGCGCATCGACTTGGTGGCGGAAGTCCTCGATAAGCACAAGAACGGCGTCAACGCCGATTTGTTCGAGCAGGGCGTGGGCGGCAAGTTCGACCTGAACCAGCCGTTCCTCATGCTCTCGCAGCATCCGGTCACGACCGAATACGGCGAAGGCGAACGCGAAATCACCGAGTCGCTCATGGCGATCCATCAACTCGGCATCCCGACGATTGCTTTGTGGCCCAACGCCGACGCGGGGTCGGAAGATGTGGCGCGCGGGATGCGCAAGTTCCGCGAACACTTCGACGATTCGAAGATTCACTTCTTCAAGAACCTGCCGACGGATACCTACATCGCGCTGATGAGCCGCACCGCCTGCTTGATCGGCAATTCGAGCAGCGCCATCCGCGAAGGTGCGTTCATCGGGACGCCCGCCATCAACATCGGCACGCGCCAGAATATGCGCCAGCGCGGCAGCAACGTCATCGACGTGGACGCGAACCGCGAAGCCATCAGCGACGCGATCCACCAGCAGGTGCAGCACGGGCGCTACGACTCCGAGCCGATCTACGGCGATGGTCACGCGGGCGAACGCATTGCCGATGTGCTGTCGCGCTGCTCATGGCGGCTGCAAAAGGTCATCACGTACTAACATGAACATCCTCGGCTTGATCACGGCGCGGGGTGGATCGAAAAGCATTCCGCATAAGAACATCACCCCGTTGGGTGGGCGTCCGCTGCTCGCCTACACGGCGGATGCGGCACGCGCCAGCCGCCACCTAGCGCGCATCGTGCTTTCGACCGACGACGAGCAGATCGCCGCCGTCGGGCGCGAATGCGGCATCGAAGTGCCGTTCATGCGTCCGGCAGAACTTGCCGGTGACACGACGCCAAGCATCGCCGTCGCGCAGCACGCGGTCAAGTGGCTGGCAGATGAACAGGGCTGGCAAACGGACATCCTCATGCTGCTTCAGCCGACCTCCCCGCTGCGGCAGACGCGCCACATCGACGAGGCGCTTGACGCGCTGATCGCTGCGGATGCCGATACCGTCGTCAGCGTGATCGAAGTGCCGCACAACTTCAGCCCGTACAACCAGATGCAGATCGGCGCAGATGGTCATCTGACCGATTTCTGGACACAACCGCTCCCGTTTGACCGCTACCGCCGCCAGAACCTACCCAAGCTCTACGCGCGTAATGGTCCCGTTGTCCTCGCCTGCCGCGTGGAGGTCTTGTTCGAACGGAACAGCTTTTACGGCGAACACATCGTCCCCTACGTGATGGATGAAATATCATCGGTGGACATTGACACACCCTTCGATCTAAAGTTAGCTGAATGGCTGATGACTCAGCAGTAGCGCAGCAGGGGGATAAATCCATGTGTGGTATCGCGGGAATGACCGGAACCGGGTCGGACATCAGCTTGGTGGCGCGCATGAACGACTCCATCCGCCATCGCGGACCCGATGGTGACGGCTTATGGTCAGCGCCGGGAGTCGCCTTCGGACACCGCCGTCTGCGCATCATCGATCTGAGCGAAGCCGGACGCCAACCTATGTCCACGCCGGACGGGCGTTACACGATCATCTTCAACGGCGAGGTGTACAACTACATCGAACTGCGCGCCGAACTCCCCGATGTCCGGTGGCGCTCCAAGAGTGATACCGAGGTCATCCTGCACGCCTATGCCCGCTGGGGCGCGGACGCGCTCAAGAAGTTCGTCGGCATGTACGCGCTGGCGATCTGGGATGAGCAGGAGCGCGAATTGTTCGTCGCCCGTGACCGCCTCGGCATCAAGCCGCTGTACTACACCCACCTTGATGGGAATTTCCTGTTCGCGTCGGAAATCCGCGCCCTGCTGACCGCTGGAGCGCAGCGCACCGTCAACGAGCGCGTGCTCTACGATTTCCTCGCGCGCGACTTCTACGAACACAACGACGAAACCTTCTTCGAGGGGATTTACAAGCTGCCTCCGGCGTCATGGATGCGTGTGCGCGACGGTCGCGCCAAGACCCCGCACACCTACTGGAGTCTCGCCGACGAAGCCGCGCAAATCGCGGTCAGCGCTGACCCTGCCGAACGCGAGGAAACGCTGCTCGCGCTGTGTCGTGACGCGGTCGATCTGCATTTACGCAGCGATGTGCCTGTCGGAATCGCCCTCAGCGGCGGCTTGGACTCGGCGACGCTGCTCTGTCTGCTCGATCAGGTGCATCCCGACCCGACGCGCGTCGAAGCGTTCTCGTTCGCCTTCGCCGAAGCACAGTACAGCGAACGCCCGTTTGTCGAGATCATGGCGCAGCAAACCGGACGCCGCGCGCATTTTGTCGAAATGTCCGCGCACCAGTTCGCCGACAGCGCCGCCAAGTACACCGAATCGCAGGAAGAACCATATGCCGGCGCGCCGATCTCGGCGTATGCCATGTGTTACGAACAGGTGCGCGCGCACGATTTCATCGTCGTCATGGATGGCAGCGGCATCGACGAAGGCTTGGCGGGTTATGGTCGCTTCCAGCCCGCGCATTGGGCGGACTTGTTCAACGCGGGGCGCTTCGATGTGCTGGAAGCGGAACTGAACGCGGGTGGTATCACCACGCCGGAGAAGCGCGCGCGCGCCTTCGAGCAGATGTTCAATGCCTCGCGCCCGCACTCGGATGTCGGCATGGGGCAGGATTTGACGACCAGCATCCGCCCGGACTGTCTCAACCCGGATTTTGTCGCCGCAGCGCACACACCGATCCCGGCATTCGAGCGCCCGTTTGGCGACAACCTGCGCAATTTGATGTACCGTGAACTGCGCTACACCAAGCTGCCGCGCGCGCTCCGTTTCCGCGACCGCCTGAGCATGGCGGTCGGCACAGAACTACGCCCGCCGTTCCTCGATCACCGTCTGCTGGCGTATGAATTCGCACTGCCCGCCGAAGATCGTATCTACAACGGCACGTCGAAGGCAATTTTGCGCCGTGCCGCCGCCCGCCTGCTGCCGGACGCGGTGCGTATGGCGTCCAAGCGCTCGGTGCAAACCCCGCAGCGGGAATGGTTTCGCGGCGAACTCAAAGACTGGGTGCGTGAACGCATCGACACGCCGTCGTTCTGGGCACGCGGGTGGGTCGATCCCGACAAAGGACGCGCCGCCATCGAAGGCTTTATCGCCGGGGAAGGCGATAACTCGTTCTTCCTCTGGCAGTGGATCAACTTGGAACTCTGGGCAGAAACGTTCCTCGAAGGATCGTTCGCCTGAGTCGAACCCAGACCTGCTCGTCTCACATACCCAACAGACTTCACTGGCATGATTATATACAATCAGCCGAGGGCTTTATTTGTGCTGGGGACAATCAATGGTGCGCGTAATCTTTCCAACGGTCACGGAAAACGGTTTTGGCAACAACATCATTACACTGGCAAAGGCACACTTGATCGCCGAAAGCTGCAACCTGACCTACCAAGCCCCGGTGTGGCCGTATTGTCCGCACGTCAAGCCCGCCTCCCCCAACGGTTATGGTCACTATTTCCCTTCCACACGAACAGATAAATTGAAACTGAATGCACTAAAGCTGCTCTTCCGCGTCAACCGACGACTCAAGAGCAGCATCCCAATTTCGACCCTCACATACGGCGTGGAAGACTACAAACAGTCGGGGATCGTTGATGTGGGCGAAGCCTGCCGTGTCTACCTACAGCAGCGGGGGTTGGAATCGCCGTCGCGGTCACTTGTGCTCACAGTGGAGGGCATGTGGGGAAACTATCTACCCATCAAACGCGCGCGCAATTGGATCACTCATCTTCTATCTAGCCACGCTAACACCGCCCAGCGCTTTGAGGCGATCCGTAACCGGGTTGCGGGCAAATTGCGCATCGCCGTACACATTCGCATGGGCGATTTCGTCGCTCGTGAGGCAGCCGGCGTAATGAAACCGGGAGAGCGTGCTGTGCGTTTGCCAATGGAATGGTATATCCGCGTGTGCCAGCAAATTCGGGAGCACGTCGATGCCAACTTCATCCTCCTCAGCGACGGCAAGCCAGAAGAACTCAAACCATTTCTGGACGCCATTCGCCCGACTCACATCCTCGGCGAACCATATCAAGACTTACTTGGGATTCTGCTTCTCCGCGAGTCTGACCTGATTGTCGCGTCAAATTCGACCTATAGTCGCTTAGGCGCGTTCCTCAACGACAAGCCGTATATCTGGCCCGCCGATACCCTTCACCGGGACTCCAGCGGCAAATTCGGCTATCTGTGGAAGGGACTGGGCAGTGCCGTTCCTTCCGATGATCGTTCTGACCCGGATGTCGTGCGCCGTTGTTATGCTCTGGCTATTAACTCGCCTCAAATTCCCGGAGGCTTGATTAAGTATTTACGCTCAAACGGTACCGCTAGAATCGAGTTTTCTGAAGACCTACTGTACAGCCAACCCGTCTATATCCTAAGGTAGGAGAGCAAGTATGATCAATTCTTTACTGAGTGTCGCTTGTATCGTTTTGGGCACGGAAATGCGTGCCAAGTTCAAAACTCTCTCGGGGCAATTTGTACGCCCCATCAGTGCGAGGATTACTTCAGAATCATGAAAATGCTCTTTTGTGGGCTTGGCTCCATCGGGCAGCGGCATTTGCGCAACGTGCGCGCCCTGCTTGGCAATGACGTTGACATCCTCGCCTACCGCCGCCGGGGGACGAGTCCCGTCCTCAACGCCGACATGACCGTGCGGGCGGGCGCGGAACTCGAATCGACCTACAATCTGCGCCGTTTTGACGACCTTGACGCCGCGCTCAACGAGCAGCCCGATGTCGTCTTCATCACCAACCCGAACTCGCTCCATGTGCCAACCGCACTGGCGGCAGCACGAGCGGGCGCGCATCTGTTCATCGAGAAGCCGATCTCCGACACGCTCGACGGCATGGATGAACTGATCCGCGTCGTGGACGAAAAGAAGCTGACCGCCTTCGTCTGCTACCAATTCCGCTGGCATCCTGCCTTGCAGCGCATGAAAGCCGCGCTGGATGAGGGGCGCTTGGGTCAACTGGCATACGCGCACATCGTCAATGGCGAATACCTGCCCGACTGGCATCCCTACGAGGATTACCGCGAGACGCATCCGGCGCGTCGTGACCTCGGCGGTGGATCGCTGCGCATTCAGACGCACGAGATGGATTACGCGCTCTGGTTCTTCGGGCTGCCCAAGCGCGTGTTTGCGACCGGCGGACACCTCAGCCGCCTCGAAGTCGATGTCGAAGACTCGGTCAGCATCCTCATGCAGTGTGAGCAGGAAAACCGCCTCTATCCCGTCCACATCCACTTAGATTATCTCCAACGACCCCCTCAGCGAGTCTGTGACATCATTGGTGATCGGGGTAAAGCCTGTTACAATTATTATCGTGGCGAACTCGAAATCCATGATACGCTTACGCGAGAAGTCGAAGTTTTCAACTTCCGTGACTTCGACCGCAACCAGATGTTCGTCGGCGCATTGACCCATTTTCTCGCCTGTCTGCGCGGCGAAGCCGAGCCGCTGATCGACCTGCGTGAAGGGGTGGATAGCATGAAGATCGCGCTGGCGGCAGATGAGTCGCTGCGCACATCGCAGAGTGTCGCGCTTGACAAGTAACGGTGCATTTAGCTTGAACGTTTTAGCCCTCATCCCCGCGCGGGGCGGCTCAAAAGGTATCCCGCGCAAGAATATTCTGACTCTGGCGGGCAAGCCCGTCATCGCCTATTCGATTCTGCACGGCAAAGCCTCCAAGTACATCAACCGCGTGATCGTCTCGACGGACGACGCCGAGATCGCCGACGTGTCGCGTCAATGGGGCGCGGAAGTCCCGTTCATGCGTCCGGCGGAATACGCGCAAGACCTCTCGCCGGACATCGACGTATTTCGTCACTGCCTGCTCTGGCTGCGCGAACACGAAGGTTACGAACCCGATCTGGTGGTGCATCTACGCCCACCGGGACCCGTGCGCCGTGTCGAACTGATCGATCAAGCTATCGAACTGCTGCGCGATCACCCCGACGCCGACGCGGTGCGCTCGGTGACGATGGCGCTGCAATCGCCGTACAAGATGTGGCACATGGGCGAAGATGGTTTCCTCAAGCCCGTGCTGCGCGTCGAAGGCATGGCGGACAGCCAGTCGATCCCGCGCCAGATGCTCCCGACGGTCTACTGGCAGTGCGGTTATGTGGATGTCATCCGTCCGCGCGCCGTCCTCGAAAAGAACTCGATGTGGGGCGATACGGTGCTGCCGTTCATCGTCAACGACAACCTCTTAGAGATCGACTACCCGGAGAATATTCCAGCCGTCGAGGAAGCCCTTAAGCGCCTCGAAGCCGGTGTATCGCCGGATTCCGCGCCCACCGACGGGCGGCATCCGGTTTAAGTCAAGCCATTACAAAGGAGCAGTTCCAGTGTCAAAACCAGTCCAAATTGGTAATTTTCAGGTGGGCGATGGGCAGCCTTGCTTCATCGTCGCTGAAATCGGGATCAATCACAATGGCGATATCGAGATTGCCAAGAAGCTGATTGACGCTGCCGTCGATACCGGATGCAATGCGGTGAAGTTCCAGAAGCGCACCGTCGAAGTGGTCTATTCGGCGGAAGAGCTTGCCCGCCCGCGTGAAAACCCATTCGGCACGACCAACGGCGATCTCAAGTATGGTTTGGAATTCGAGTACGAAGAATACGCCGAAATCGACGCCTACTGCCGCGAAAAAGGCATCATGTGGTATGTGTCCTGCTGGGACGAAGCCTCGGTCGATTTCATCGAGCAGTTCGCCACGCCGTGCTACAAGATCGCGTCGGCGTCGCTGACCGACGATAACCTGCTGCGCCATCACCGCCAATACGGTCGCCCGATGATCATCTCGACGGGCATGAGCACGCTCGAACAGGTCGATCACGCCGTCGAAATCCTCGGCACAGACAACCTGATCATCCTGCACACGACCAGCACCTACCCGTCGAAGTTGGAAGAACTCAACCTGAATGTCATGAAGACGCTCAAAGAGCGCTACGATGTCCCGGTCGGCTATTCGGGACACGAAGTCGGTCTCGCGCCGTCGGTCGCCGCTGCCGCGCTCGGCGCGTGCATGATCGAACGCCACATCACGCTGGATCGCGCCATGTGGGGCAGCGATCAAGCCGCGTCGGTCGAGCCGCAGGGCTTCGAGCGCATGATCAAGGACATCCGCGCGATTGAAATCGCCCTCGGCGACGGCGTCAAGCGCGTGTACGAGAGCGAAAAGCCGATCATCGCCAAGCTGCGCCGGGTCGGAGCATGACCGTTCGCGATTCTTTCGACCTCAGCGGGCGCGTCGCCGTCATCACGGGTGGCGCGGGTCTGCTGGGCGTCAAACATGGGGAAGCGATTGCCGAACTCGGCGGCATCCCCGTGCTGGTGGACATCAACGCCAAACGCGCCTGCGCCGCTGCCGAAAGTCTGGCGGCGGCGTATGGTACGCCCGCGTTGGGCATCGGCGCGGACATCACCGGGCTGGCGTCCGTCGAAAGCATCCTTCAGCAAGTGCTGGATCGCTTCGGGCGCGTCGATATTCTCATCAACAATGCCGCCAACAACCCGAAGGTCGAAGCGGGCGGCGGCGTGCAGTGGTCACGGCTGGAAAACTTCCCGCTCGACGTGTGGGGCGCAGACATCGCCGTCGGCTTGACCGGGGCATTCCTGTGCAGCCGCGTCTTCGGGACGCATTTCGCCGCGCAAAAGCAGGGCGTGATCCTCAACATCGCCTCTGACCTGAGCGTGATCGCGCCGGATCAGCGCATTTACCGCCAGCCCGGTCTGCCCGACGATCAGCAGCCCGTCAAGCCCGTGACCTATTCGGTGGTCAAGGCGGGGTTGGTCGGCTTGACCAAGTATCTGGCGACGTATTGGGCGCAGGCAGGCGTGCGCGTCAACGCGCTGTCTCCCGGTGGGGTCTATACGAGTCAGGATGAGGCATTCGTCGCCCGCTTAACCAACCTGATCCCGATGGGACGCATGGCGCACAAAGACGAATACAAGGGCGTCGTGGCGTTCCTCGTCTCCGACGCTTCAAGCTACATGACGGGTGTCAACGTCGTGATGGATGGGGGGCGAACCGTATGGTAACGGATCAACAATTGCAGGCGGAAATGGCGCGCATTGTCCGCGACAGCATCGCCGCGCACGAACGCCTGCTTACCGAATCGCTGCCCGTCCTCAGTCAGGTTGCGCAGGCGCTGACGACGGCGCTCAAGAACGGTAACAAGCTGCTGTTCTTCGGCAATGGCGGCAGCGCCGCCGACGCGCAGCATATCGCCGGAGAATTCGTCGGGCGCTTCCTGCTGGAAAGCCGACCGTATCCGGCAATGGCACTCACGACCGACACGTCGATTCTGACCGCCGTCGGCAACGACTGGACATTCGACGATGTGTTCTGGCGGCAGGTCAAGGCACTCGCCCAACCCGGCGACGTGGTGATCGGCATCAGCACCAGCGGCAGTTCGCCCAATGTGCTGCGCGGATTGGAAGCCGGACGCGAGATCGGCGCGGTGTGCGTGGGCTTCACCGGGAGCAAAAATGGCGGCGGCAAGCTGCCCGCGTACAGCGACCTTTGTTTCTGCGCACCCGCCGAGCAAACACCGCGCATCCAAGAGCTGCATATCCTCGCGTGGCACGCCATCTGCGAACTGGTCGAAGCCGAGTTGTTCCGGTCGGGTACATAAGCGCGTATGAGCATCGTCATCGGCTGTGATAGTTTTCTGGCGCTGCGGAACGTCCGCAACGGCAATCTTGGCGAACACCTCGCCGGAGAGCGAGTCGTCGTACTGGTCGATCCGCATCAACATGAGGGGTCGCTCGACGCCGCGCCACCGGGAGTCGAAATCGACTGCCTGTTCGACTTCGACGCGCGCAAGGATGCGGGGCTCAAGCCGCTGCTGGATCGCGCCTATCTCGCGCGCAAGTGCTACTACGATCCCGTCACCATCTGGCAGGAATTCAAACTCAGCAGCTACCGCGATAACCCGCACAATCCCCTTCGCCGGACAGCCAGCTTAGGGCGCGCCGGGCTGCGGCTGGCAACCTACTGGGCGGCGGGGCGACGGGGACGCGCGCAGATGTGGCGACGTGACTTTGCCGCCGCGCTTCAGCAGCACAGCATCGCGGATCAATATGCCGATCTGCTGCGCCGCGTCAATGCACAAGTCGTGGCGGCGTTTTCGCTCGAAGGGCTGCGCGAAATGGCACTCCTTGAAGCGGCGCGCAAACTCGGACTGCGTACCGCCGTGATGATCCGCTCGTTGGATAACCTCTCGGCGAAGATTCAGCACCTCCCCGACGCCGACGCCTATATCGTCTGGGCGGACAAAACCCGCGATTTCCTGCTCTACATGTACCCGGAAATCGCACCGGAGCGCGTGCATGTCACCGGGTCGCCGCAGTTCGATCATCACCTCGCGCCGCAGTATCGCCTAACGCGCGATGAGTTCTTCCGCACCATCAAGCTTGATCCCGCCCGCCCGCTGATCGTTTACACGTCCGCCACGCCGACGCTCATCCAGCATGAGATCGACATCGTGCAGCATCTCGCCGACGCCGTGCGCGATGGCAAATTCGTGCGCGGGGCGCAGCTTCTCGTGCGCCAGCATCCGCGCGGCTTTGGGTCGAGCTACCCGGTGCTCAAGCAGACCTATCCCGGCGTCTCGGTCTTCCCGCCGCCCGCCGACGCGCCCTATAACAGCCCGGAGCACGAAGCGCACGTCGTCAAGCTGATCCTCGAAGACGAACCGATGCACCTCGCCGCGCTGGCGTATCAGGACGTACAGGTGAATATCAGCGGCACGATGATGGTCGACTCAGCCATTCTGGATAAACCCATCGTCGCCGTGCATTACGACATCCCGGCGGATACACTGGCGGGGCTGTCGGTCAAGCGCTTCTACCGGCGCAGCGACATCCGCCCGATCATCGCGACCGGCGG
>JACSRG010000754.1 GCA_014879865.1 Anaerolinea sp. | reverse complement strand
GAGGACAAACGTGTCCTGCGCAGTCAGAGCGCCGTCGCTGACGGTGAGCGTGATGGTCGCCATGCCGGTCTGGTTCGCCGCCGGGGTGATCGTCGCCTTACAATCGCCGGGGGTCGCGTTTTCGAGGCACGGCAGCGTAACGACGATATTCGCATCCGGCACGAGCGTTTGATTGTCGGAGGTGCCGACCGGGATCAACAGCGGCGCTTGTGTGTTGTCGTCGCTGACGGTGAAGAACACATCGATGGGCGTATCCATCGCCGTCACCTGATCCATGATGGTTGTGATTTCCGGCGGATCGTCGGCGGGGGCGTCCACATTGAGCGTGACCGTTGCCGATGCCGAGGTGAGTGATCCATCCGACACGGTGTAGGTGAAGGTGTCCGCGCCGCCGCCGTTCGGGTTGTACGTCAGCACAGTGCCGACCATGAGCACCTGACCATTGTTCGCGGTCAGCAGCGGATTGCTCGGCAGAATGACCGTCAGCGCATCGTTACCCGGATCGGTGTCGTTGACGAGCAGGTCAGTCGTGCTGAAGATGAACGGCATGCTCGGATCGATGTTGTTGAATGTGTCGTCGTTCGCAGTCGGCGCGGCATTGTTGACCGTAATCGTCACGGTTGCCGGGTCAGAATTGCTCGCGCCGTCCGATGCGCGGTAGGTGAACGTGTCATCGCCCTCGAAGCCGCTGCTCGGCGTGTAGTCGAATGAGCCGTCACTGTTGAGCGTCAAACTGCCGTTCGAGACATTTGATTCCAGCACTGCCGTAAGCTGCGCGCCTTCAGGATCGGTGTCGTTGCCAAGCACCCCATTCGCGGCGACGTTCAGTGTTGCACCTTCATCGACCGCGTAGTTGTCGGCGTTCGCAGTCGGTTTGGAATTCGTGCCGCCTTCGCGTGACCCGGCGTCGCACACCGCATTGCCGTCGCCGTTGCCGTCTTGGGCGCGCGGACTGCCAACTTGGTCGGTGGCAAAGGCGTTGCAGTAGGTTTGGTCACCGATGTCAGTCGCAGCGCTGCCCGCGTTCAAAGCGAAGCTGTTGCCATCGGGCGTGATCTTGGGATCGCCCGTAACGCCCGCGCCGCACGACGAATCGGGGAAGTTCAGGCTGCCGCCGCCATTGGTGAAACTGCCGGAGCAGTTCGACCCGCTTGCCGGGTTGGCGATCAGCGTATTGCGCAGGTTGAAGTTCGCGCTGCTGTCAAGCTGCGCTGACCCTGTGTTGCCGACGACGGTCACGTTGGTCAGCGTTGCCGTGCCGTTGTTCTGCGAGGAAACCCCGCCGCCGACCTCGCCTGCCGTGTTACCGCTGATGGTGCTGTTGTCCATCGACAGGTTGCCCTGACTGAACACCGCCAGCCCGCCGCCGCTGCCGGTCAGCGCGGTGTTGCCGCCGAAATAGCTGGTGCTGATCGTCCAAGGTCCCTGAACGAACATCGCGCCGCCATCGCCGTTCGTGCCGCCGTTTCCAAGCATCCCGCTGTTCTGGTTGCCTGTAAACACGCTGCCCGTGATCGTGCTGCCTGAAGCCGCGCCGAAGTTGCCGCCGTAGATCGCGCCGCCGCGCCCATTGTTCGACGTGTTCTGCGTGAAGGTCACGCCGCTGATCGTCGTAACGCTGGCGTTGTCGAGAAACAGCGCGCCGCCGCCGCCGAACTCGTCGGTCGTCGTGGAATGGTTCGCGCTGAAGGTTGTCGCCGGGGTGGTCGCGTTAATCGTCAGCGTGCCATTGCTGGCAATCGCGCCGCCGCGATAGCCCGCCGAGTTGTCGGTGAACGTTGAACTGTTGATCGTCAGTGTCCCCGTGCTGTAGATCGCGCCGCCGATCTGCGGGACGGTGTTCAAGCCGAACGAGCTGTTCGAGATCGTCATCGTACCGTTGTTGTAGATCGCGCCGCCGTTGGCGGGCGAGGTGTTGTTGGTGAAGGTGACGTGGTCGAGCGTCGTGGTCGAGCCGGGGTGCGTCTGGATCGCCGACGCTTGGGCGTTCATCAACGTGATGTTGCTGAGCACCATCCCCGCGCCGGGATCGACATCGAAGGCGTAGTTGTGGATCAGAATGACGCTGTTGCCGCCGTCGATCTGCACGTCAACGCCATTGGGATTGTCGTCGGTGACATTCGGCAGCGACGTATGCCCCGTGCTCAACGTGACAATCAGCGAACTGCTGAAAGTGATGACGTCGGTATCGGTCGCGCTGCCGGTGCCGCAGTCGAGGTGGGTGATGTTGTTGAAGGCGGTGTTCATCGCCTCGCGCAGCGTACACACGCCGTCCAGCGGATCTTCATTATCGGTCGTCGCGTCAACCGCATTGAGGAAGTTGAGCGCCTGCGCGGGTCGCAGTTGTGTGCCGATCCCTAAAAGGATCAGCGCCAGAACTAGCAAGACCCGCAGTTTCGAGAATGGCATGGTTATACCTCAGTTAAGCTAGATCACTCATATCCTCCATTCTGAAAACGAAGTGTCTAGAAAACGTGTATTACAA
>JACSRG010000173.1 GCA_014879865.1 Anaerolinea sp. | reverse complement strand
GCTGCGCTTAGGCTCAACCGCCCCTCTCCATGTGGAGAGGGGCAAAGAACCGTTAGGTTCTTGGGGTGAAGTTTGCTAGTTTGCAGACAGCCTCTAGTCACGCGGGGGGAGGAGCACCGGTTGGAGCGCCTCGACGATGGCGGCTGACGCGCGCATGACGGCGGGGCTGATCGGCGCATCCATCGCTGTCGAAGCAGGTTGTACCCCGATTAGAGCGACCCGGCAGCCGAGTTCGGCGGTCAGGTACGCCGCAAGGACGCTCAGCGGCAGGTGATGACCGGAACCTGTGATCTGATCCGGCAGCAGCCAGCGGATCGTGCCGGGAGGCACATTCATAAAGGCGGCGTCGATCAGCAGCACCAGATCGGGCTTAAAAGCGCGAATCGCCCCCGTGTGATTTTCCGGCGCGTTCCCGGCGTCGATCAGCAGCGCGCGGGACGAGACGCGAAGCAGCGGCGTCAAGGCGCGCACAACCAGCGATCCGACCGCATCGTCGCCGCACAGCTCATGCCCGATCCCCATGACGGCGATGCGGTCGCCCGGCTCAAGTGCCTGCCGGAGCGCGGTCGTCCACTCGCCCGTCATTCGCATCATTTCCATATACAAGATCAAAGGCTGCCGTGTCCGTGCCGGAAAGCTCCCATGTGTCATGCGACATGGTGAGCGCATTCAACCGGCACGAGATCACACACTGCGCGCAGTACGTGCAGCGGTCAACGTGGTATTCAAACCGGATGCGCTTGCTCGCCTTATCGACCAGACGCACTTCGAGCGCCTCTGCCGGGCAATCCTTCGCGCACAGGCTGCACGCCGTGCATTTCGACGCATCCCATTGAAGCTGACCGCGCAGACGCACCGGCGCTTCCGTCCGCTCGACCGGGTAAAGGCGGGTTGCCGTGCGCTGGAAAAAGGCATTGATCACATCTGTAAACATCGCGCCAATCTTCATTGTGTCATCCCCCCGATCAGCAGCAGGATCAACCACTGCGCCAGCACCAGCAGCGCGCCATAGCGCCACCACAGCCCGACGATCTGGTCGATGCGCAGCCGTGCCATCACCGATTGCAGCAGCGCCAGCCCCGCCAGCAGTCCCAACGTCTTGAGCAAGAAGTCAAGCGGGTCGCCGATGCCGCCGAGATAAAACGATGCGACCAGCGTCAGCCCGATCAGCAATTCGACCTTGCGACCGAGATAGAACAACGCCAGCCCGCGCCCGCTGTACTCCGTCATTGCCCCCGCGACGATTTCCGTTTCGGCTTCCGGCGAATCAAACGGCGGCAGTTCGAGCTTCCCCATCAACCCGATCAACGCCACCAGAAAGCCAACCGGCTGAGTCAGCACCATCAGGTGCGACTGGGCATAGGCGTTCACCTCGCTGATCTGCCAGCTCCCCGCCATCACCGCAGGACCGAGCAGCGCGACCAGAAACGGCGCTTCATACGAGAACATCTGTGTGAGTGTGCGTGTCGCCCCGACCAGCGAAAATCGATCAATCGTGTTGGAGCCAGCCAAGCCGGTACACAGCGTCAGCAAGCCGAGCAAATACAGGGTGACGATCAGGTCACCGGGGAAACTGTAGACCGGAGCGACGCCGCCGACTGGCACGTACAGCGCGGAGGTCAACGCCCCGGCGAGTGCCACGATGGGCAAGCCGAGGAACAAAGCGCGGCTGACGCCCGCCGGAATCACTTCCTCTTTGGCGAACAGCTTGACCGTATCCGCGAACGGCTGAAACCAGCGCGGTCCGACCCGGTTTTGCAGGCGGGCGATCAGCTTGCGATCCACCCACTCATACGACATGCCCCCCGCCAGCAGAAACAGCCCGCCCGGAAACACCAGCAGGGCGATCAGCGTGGTCATGGCTGCCTCCTGTAGTACTCAATCCCGTACTGACACAACCGCTCCCATGTCCATGCCTCATCGTTCCGCACAGTGGTCGAACGATCATTGCAGGAAAAACACGGGTCGATCCCGGCGACGATCATCGGGATGTCCGCCAACTGATGTCCGACCGCCAGCACGGGCACGGATGCCATGTTGCACATCGTCGGCGTGCGCACCTTGATGCGCTCCGGCATATCACCGCCGCTGCTCTTGATGAAGTAGAACAACTCACCGCGCGGCGCTTCGACGCGGCTGATCGTCTCGCCCTTCGGGATACGGCGGGGAACTTTCGTCGTGAGATCGCCGGGCGGAAGCGCGTCGAGGCAGGCACGGATCACGCGGCAGCTTTCGGCAAGCTCCTCTAGGCGCACGATGAAGCGCGCCTCCAGATCACCCACCTGCTGCACCACCAGCTTGACCGGAACATCTCCGTAAGCGGCGTAGGGTGCATCGATGCGAATGTCGCGGGTGACGCCCGATGCGCGCGCGGTCGGTCCGACCAGTCCGAGCCGCTCCGCCTGCTCGGTCGTCGTAATGCCGACTCCGCGTGTGCGCCGCACGAATACGACATCGTTGGTGACGATATTCAGGTAATGCGCGCTGCGCGCCTCCAGCGTATCGAGCGCCCGCAGCAGGGTGTCGCGCTGCGCCGCGTCGATGTCGAACTTGACCCCGCCGAGCACATTCGCCGAGTAGTTGACGCGGTTACCTGTCAGCGCCTCCAACACATCCATGAGCACTTCGCGGTCACGCCAACTGTACATAAAGAGCGTGTCGAAACCGGCTTCATGCGCTGCCACGCCGAGCCACATCAGGTGACTGTGCAAGCGCTCCATTTCGGCGACGATGGTGCGAATCACCTGCGCGCGCGGCGGCACGGTGACCCCTGCCAGCTTTTCCACGCCCAGACTGTATGCCATCGCGTGGATGTGGGAGCAAATGCCGCAAATGCGCTCCAGCAAATACAGGTTTTGGATCCAGTTGCGCGACTCGGTCGCCTTCTCGATCCCCCGGTGCGCGTACCCCAACCGCACCGACGCATCCGTGACGACCTCGCCATCGACCGTGAACTCGAAGTGCCCCGGCTCTTTCAGCGCGGGATGCTGTGGACCAATCGGAATAATGAACTTTTCTTGTGTGTTGGTCATCGCTTGCGCTCCTCACTCAGTCCAGCACGGCATCTTTGCGCAGCGGATACACCCCGTCGCGCCAGTTATCCGGCAGGAACAGACGGTCGGTGTTGGTCAAGCCGGTGATCTCGACGCCAAGCATTTCGCGTAGTTCGCGTTCATAGAAGGTGGCAGGAGGCAGCAGCCCGCAAAGACTGGGGATGACAGGGTGCGTCCGGTCGATCAGGACGCGCAGCGTCAGCACGGCAGCACCCGCGCAAAAATGGTACAGCACCTCGATCTGTCCGGCATCCGCGCCAAGATCAAGCCCGGTGATACCCGCCAGATAGCCCCAATGCGCATCCGTCAGCGCGTGGACTGCCGCCAGCAGATCGGTGGCGGCGATTCTGACATCGACGCGGTTCAGTTCCGGGGTCATGCAGTCACTTGCCCAAGCGCGCACCAACGCTTGCGCCTGATTCAACGTATCGTTCGTGTTCATCCTGCCTGTGCCTTCCCCGCGCTGACCTTGTTCAGCAGCGTGACCATGCCGTGAATGATCGCTTCGGGGCGCGGTGGGCAGCCGAGGACATAGACATCGACCGGGATCACCTCGTCGATCTGCCCGCACACGTTGTAGCAACCGCGAAACGCGCCGCCGGACGCGGCACATGACCCGACCGCGAGGACGAACTTGGGTTCGGGCATCTGTTCGTAGGTGCGGATCAGCCGTTCGCGCGCCTGCCGCGTGACCGGTCCGGTGCAGACCAGAATATCGGCATGGCGCGGGCTGCCTTGAAGCCGGACGCCCAACCGTTCGACATCGTAGCGCGGTGTGAGCGTCGCCAGAATTTCGATGTCACAGCCGTTGCATGACCCCGTGTTGAAGTGAATCGCCCATGGCGAATTGATCCGCGCCCATGTGCGCACCTGATCAAGCGTGTGCTCGATCAAGGGCTTAAGCCCTACAGTCATAGTGTTCTCCTTTAGCCGAGGATCAGCGCGAGCAGCGCGGCGATCAGCCCGATCACATACACGACGGCAGCACCCGAAAATCCATCCGCGAAACTACCGGAAGCCAGCACCAGCACGCCGAGATGCAGCACGGCGAAAAACAGTGCCGTTCGGATGAAGGGACGGTAGCCCGGCACGCCGCTGCTCGCGGCAGCCTCTTCGCCGCTGGCGTAGGCGGTCGTCTTGGCTGCGTTGGCGGGCTTCGTCTCGCCCGCCAGCGCTTCACCGGCGCGTGCCAGCACACTGACGAGGACAAGATAGATTACGAACGCCACAGGGGGAATCAGCAGAACTTCCATCGGTAGGTCTTTCCTTTCGCTACCGCGCCAGCGCGCTGGTTAGCGCGTTGATCAACGCGCTGCCCGCCGGTTCGGTCAACCCGGCGACCAGCGAAGGCAGCAGCCCGATCACCACAAGGAGCAAAGTGAGCACGACGACGCCCAAACGCATGGTGATGGGGATCATCTTCCCATGCAGCACGCTGCTCGAAGGCTGTTCGCGGTACATCCGGTTGACCAGCGGCGCATAGTAAACCAGCGACAGCACGCTGTTGAGCGCTGCAAACGCGACCAGCGCCATGATCACCGGCTGCTGCGTGTCGAACCCGGCGGCGAAGATTTGCCACTTGGACATGAAACCTGCCAGCGGCGGCAGTCCGCCAAGCCCCAGCAGCGCGAGACTCAAACAGAACGCCGTCAGCGGGTAGCGGTGCGCCGCGCCCGCTAGGTCGGAAATCATCAGCGCGTCGTGCCGCCCGTTGCGGATGTAAAGCGCGAACAGGAGCGCCCCCGCTGCGAGGAATGCCGCCCCTTTCATTAGGGCATGGGTCAGTACATGGAAGAAGCCGCCTTGCGCCGCTTCGACCGATCCGGCGGAGAACGCCACGCCGAAGGCGAAAACGATGTAGCCGATATGCGCGATGCTGGAGAACGCGAGCAGCCGTTTGATCTGCTTCTGGCGCAGTGCGAGCAGATTGCCCGCCAGCATGTTGATCGCACCAAAGGCGAGCAGCAAGCTGCCCCACGACGCGGCGACCCCGGCGAGCGGCACGAGCACGCGCAGCAGCGCGATCAACCCGGCTTCGATGACGACGCCGGACAGCATCGCGCTAATCCCGCTCGGCGCTTGCGCGTGCGCATCGGGCAGCCACATGTGCAGCGGCACGAGCGCGATCTTGATGCCGAAGCCGATCACGAACAGCGCGCCCGCCGCCAGCAGCACACCGGATGATTCGGTCGCCAGCGGACTGGCAAGCGTCAGGCTGCCCGTCTGCGCGAGCGTCAGCGCGATGCCGAGCAGGACCAGCACCGACCCTAACGCGCTCTGAAGTAGATACTTCACGCCTGCCTCAAGCGCCGTTCCCCGCTGGCAGTAGAACGCGACCAGCAGGAAAGACGAGATCGTCATGAGTTCGAACCACAGCCACAAATTGAACAGATCGGCGGCACATGCCAAGCCGATCATCGCGCCGGACATGGCGATCAGCAGCGCGTAGTATTTTTCTTCGCCCGCTTCGCCCGTCATATAGCGACCGGAATACACGACGACTACGCTCGTAAGCGTCAACACGACCGCGATCAGCAGCAAACTAATGCCGTCCACGCGCAGAGCAATCGTCCCGACGACCGCTTCCAGCGTTCCGCTCCGGCTGACTTCGGACGCGACCCAAGCGAACCAGAGCCATACCGCCAGCAGTCCGATCAGCGCGAGGGCGCGGCTGTATTCGGCGTGTCGCCGCGCGGATGGCGGGAAGGCGGCACGTCCGGCGAAATATGCGAGCGGCGACGTGAGCAGCGGCAGCCCGATCAAGCCGAGTACGGGGTTCATCATCACCTCCCGATCCACAGGACGAGCAGCACCACCACGAACGCGCTCACCACGCCGACCATATTCCAGTTCACCTGTCCGGTTTGCGTCCGGCGGATCAGGACAGCCGCCCGCTGGACGCCGCTCACAATCTGGCGATTCAGCCACGCAAAGCCGAAATCGACCTGTGCCGCGCGCATCAGCGGATCGATAAGGCGCAGCCCCGCGTTCAAACGATGGCGTTCCAGCCACAGCAGCACGCCGACCGCCGCCGCGAACAGAGTCGCATAGGTCGCGGGGTCGGTCAGCACCGCCGCGATCATCCCGGTCAGCGGCTCGTAATGGAGCACCTCGCCATGATACGGCAGGGTGTGTTCAAGCAGATCGCCGAATGCTCCCGCGCACACCCACAGGATCACCGCCCCGACTGCCAGCGCGACCAGCGAAAAGCGCATCGCGCCGGAAGCGTCATGTACCGGAAACGCGGTATGCGCTTCGCCATAGAAGACCAACCAGAATGCGCGCAGGGTATACAGCGCCGTCAGCCCGACCGTGAACAGCAGCACGGCAAACGCCCCCGGCGCGTCGTGCACCAGCGCCTCCATGATGAGTTCTTTGCTCCAGAACCCGTTGAAGATCGGGATTCCGATCAGCGCCAGCCCGCCGATGGCGAATGCCGCGCGCACGAGCGGCATCGAGGCGCGCAGATGACCCATGCGCCGCATATCACGCGTGCCGACCGCGTGGATCACCGCACCCGCACACAGGAACAGCAGCGCCTTGAAGACCGCATGATTGAGCAGATGAAATTGACTCGCGTACACACCCCCTGCCCCGACGGCGGCAACCATGAAACCGAGCTGACTGACCGTCGAGTAGGCGAGTACGCGCTTCAAGTCGAATGTTGCCAGCGCCATCAGCGCGCCGAGCAGCGCCGTCACCGTTCCCACGACAATCACGCTTTCCGTCCAACCGGGGACGCCAGCGAACGCCGGGTAGAAGCGTGCCAGCAGATACACCCCCGCGTTGACCATCGTCGCGGCGTGGATCAAGGCGCTCACCGGGGTGGGCGCTTCCATCGCGCCGGGCAGCCATGTGTGAAACGGCACTTGCGCCGATTTCGCCGCTGCCGCGAGTAAGAAACCGAAGGCGGCGAGGCTCAGCGTGCTGGCGGGCAGAGGCTCGGCGAGCAAGGTGGTCAGTGCTAGGCTGCCCGTCTGGCTGTAGATCGCGAGGATGCCGATCAGCAGCCCGATACCGCCGATCTGCGTGATCACCAGCGCCCGGATACCCCCGGCAACCGCTTTCGGATCGTCATTGTGGAAGGAGATCAGCGCGTACGAACACAGCGCGGTCATCTCCCAGAATACGAACAACAGCAGCAGACTTTCGGTGAGCACCAAGCCGCACATCGCGCCGATGAAGACGAGCACGAGCGCGGAGAAGCGCCCGAACTGCGGTTCGCCTTCCATGTAATCGAGCGCGAAGATCAGGCTGAGACAGCCAATCGTCTGCGCTACTGCCGCGAGGAAGACGCCTAAACCATCCGGCACAAACGCGAAACTGCCAAACACACCGCCGACCGCCAGTTCGGCGACGGGATCGCTCCCGGCAAAACCCAGCAGCGCGAGCGACGCTACGACGCCAGCGCCCGAAAAACCGACGCCGAGGATGCGCTGCCAGCGCTCACGCCGGTCGCCCGCGAGCAGCACTGTCAGCGCGCCCGCCCACGGCAGAAGCATCGTCAACAAAACGAGTATCGTTGCCATGATTCACTTCTTGAGGGTTGCGAGTGCGCTCACATTCAACGTGCCGCACTTCCGCTGCACCTGCACCGCCAGCGCCAACCCGACGACAGCGGTCAGCGTATCGGCGACAATCACGGTCAGCGCGAGACTTTGACCGAGCGCGAGTTGATCCGTCATCGCCCCGGCGATCACTAACGCGAGGGCGGCTGCTTTCGTCAGGATTTGAAGCGCAATGATGAGCTTGATGAGATGCTGGAGGATGAGCAGCCCGTATACCCCTACACCGATCAGCCCGCAAATGCCGAGCACAAGTACCGCGCCGGTCATACGACTTCCTCCTCCGCGACAGGAGCGGATTCGAGCTCTTCGGCGGCGCGCGGTGCATCGAGCAGCCCCATTACGCCGAGCACACCGGCGAAGATCAGGAAGACCTGCAAGACGGCGTCGAGCGCGCGATCTTGCCAGAACACGACCGGGAAAGCCGCCGGGGTTGATGCAAGAGGATCGGAGATGGGCAGCAGCAGCAAGCCGAGCAAGATCAACGCTGCTGCGGTCAGCAGGGCGGCGACCGGTTTACGCACAATCGAACGCAGGGGGAGGACTTTATCGCCGAGGATGGCGATGGCGAAGACGAACAGCACCGTCACCAATCCGGCTCCGACGCTCAACTCGATGATGGCGATCTCCCTCGCCCCAAGGCGATACAGGAGAAGCGCCGTCACTACGCTCACACCCGCCAACCAGAGTGCCGCGTGCAGCAGGCGCACCGCGCGGATGGCGAAGATCGCGCAGCCAATTCCGCCAATAACGAGAGGCAGATATTCCATCTTTGCATCCCATCTCTTCGAGAGAAGACGAGAAGAAGACATTATTAAGAGAGATCGTAAGCCCGCGTACTGTTAAAGAGAAGTGACAAACATAAGGGGCAGCACTAGGACGTTCATCCTTTGCGCGGCAATTCACAGAACCCAGTCAAATGACATATAAGAATTCAAGCCGTAGGCATAGATGAGGGTATAACATGGGCAAGGTCGTAATTGGCATGTCGATGTCGCTGGATGGCTATATCAATGATCGCACGGGCAGCGTCGCAGCGCTGTATCCCGACTTCGAAACACTGGCGTCTACGGAGTCGCTGCGGGACTCGATGCTGACGACAGGCGCGGTCGTTATGGGGAAACGAACCTTCGCAATGGGCAATCCAGACTCGTACGCGGACACCTACGAATATCAAGTTCCCATCTTCGTCGTAACCCACCATCCGCCCGCCAAACATCCGCGTGAGACGGATCGCCTCAAGTTTAGCTTTGTTCAAACTGGACTCGAGAGCGCCATCGCTCAGGCGAAGGCAGCGGCAGGCGAAAAGGATGTAACGGTCGTCGGCGGGGCAACTGTTTTTCAGGACTGTCTTCGTCTCAAACTCGCCGATGAGATGCATATCGACATCCTCCCTGTGCTGTTGGGCGCGGGGCTGCGCCTGTTCGATTCGTTCGAAGAAGCGCCGATTTTGCTGGACAAGATCAAGGTCTTGGAAACACCCGTGAGAACGTCGCTTCAATTTCGCGTTCGAAAATAGACGCATACATTAAGCGAAGTTTGAATCATACTCCGGCTGTTGTTAACACTCTTCCGCTAGACTTATTGATCAATATCTTGTCATCAACCAAGTTCGGGAAGCGAAAACAATGGCGACCACCACCAGTTTATTCCGTCACATCAAAGACCCGTTGAGCTTTGCGGCGGGCGATTACATTTTCCATCACGACGATCCAGCGGATTCGCTGTATGCGGTGCTCGAAGGGGAAGTCGATCTGGTGATCCACAACCAGATCAAGCGCACCTGCGGACCCGGCGAGATTTTTGGCGAGATGGGCTTGATCGAGCATCTGCCGCGCTTGGGCGATGCTATCGCTCGTACGGCTTGCGTCGTGGCGAAGGTGGACGAGGCGCGCTTCAACTTCATGGTGCAGCAGACGCCCAACTTCGCGCTGACGGTCATGCGGGTGCTCTCCGAGCGCCTGCGCAACGAAGACGCGACCTAAACGGTCGGTTTACGAGGAAAAGCAGCCCTCTTTTGCCCGGATTCGGGGGCTTCGCTGAATTGATGCTTATGGGCGGAGACACTGCTCCGCCCATGCTCGGTTAGTGTGCCCCCTTGAGTCCGAGTTCGAGGACGCCGCTGCTCCCGTGCCTCTGGATACGCTCTGCGCCGTTCACGCTGATTTCGGCGTCGAATTCCGGCTGATCGGTTTTGATCACCACCCGACCGCCTTCCTCGGTCACTTCGACCACTTCCGAGGTGAGGTAGTGAATCACGATCCCCGGCTTCACCTGCCACTCCAGCGGGAGAATGACTCCACGCCGCGCCGCCAGCTTGATGGGATGCCCGCCCATCAGCGGCACACCGCCCGACGAAATCACCGTCTCAATCGGGTCATCTTGATAATTGTTGACGAACAGGAAGCTGCCATTGTCACCCTCTGACAAGCGGACATCGACCCAATCAGTCGGCGTGAACAGCGACGGGCAGCCCATCCGATTCGCCATCTGCTGCACGATGTCCACGTCTTCGAGCGTGTTCGCGCCCAACGCCGCGCCGAAGACCAGCACCTGACCGCGCCCGACCTGCTGAACGAACCCGACGACCTGCCCCGCCGTCGTGCTGGCAAAGACCTCGGCAAAGCTGCCGGAATAGGTTTCCACGAACGAGACCGGAACATCATCATAGTCGAAGACACGGATATTGACGGGCGTAAAGGGCGGGTCGCTCTGAATGCCCCCAATGCCAAGCGCGTCACTGAGAATCGTGCAGGGGGCATGGTCGAACGTCTCCGCGCACATCCGCCCGGCGAGAACCAGCTTGCCACCCTGCTCCACGTAATCGACCAGCTTTTGCTGCACGGCGGCGTCACACTGCTTTTCCATCATCACCCACAGCAGCGGCGTTTGCACGGCGTCGAGTTGCGCGCGGCTGAGTTCGACCGCATCAAACGGGCGATGGGTGATCGCCAGCCCGCGCGCGATGAAATCGAACAGGACGACATCGCGCTGATGCGTCAAAATGTCGGCGGCGGGACGGCTAAACGGATTGTTGATCTCGGTCATGTAATCGTCGATCTGGAAGCCAATCGTCGTGACCGTTTTCGGACGCGACCGCACGAGATCGACACCGTAGACAGCCAGCGTCCGCGAGAGTTTCGGGTAGCGGGCATACTGCCGGCGCAGCGTGCCATCCTTGCGCACCGGGTGTCCCCAGTTATGCCGCTTGACCGGGCTCAAGACCGGATCGTTTTCGCCGTCGAAGAATAGATAGTGGTTGATCGCCCGCATACCCACCGAAATACACAGACGGCTGTGCAAATCATAGAGTGAAGACTGCGCGCCGCCGAAATCTTGGTTGCCGCCCGCTTGAAACTCAATCGAGAACAACGCCTGCTCCGGGTTGTGCAGCGCTTTGGTCATCTCGTTGACCAGTATGAGCTGGTGAAAGTTCCCCTCGCCGATCAAGATCGGGTAGACATCGGTCGCACTGACCCAACCATCCAACGCCATCACCTCGACCAACTGCGACAGCCCGATGGGGAACGTCTTACCGCCGTTGCCGAAGCCGTGAATGTTGACAACCGGCGGTGTATCCATGCCATATGCCCGTGCCCGCTCGTGCAGAAATGCCGCGTATTCACGCAGATAGCCCCGGTAGAAGCGGCGATAGTCTTCCATAACGGCGAGACCGTACTCTGCTTGCGGCTGCGCGATCTGTTCATCCAGCCAGTCGGTGAGGTGAGCAGCGGGGTAGCGCTGCGCAAGCTCCGCGCCATAGGTCGCGCGCAAGTAAGCGGCGAAACGGGCAAGCGTGTCGGGGTTGGTATCGACGAGATTCCGCACCCACTGGATCATGCCCATTTCGTTGTCCAACTGCGTCATGATGATGTTCCCGCCGCGCGTGATCTGGCGCGGCGTCAGCACCTCGAACACCGCCTGATACCAACCCTCGACACAGCGCAGAAAGTCCGGTTGGAGGTAGCTGGCGACGTTCTGCGTCTTGCCGTCCTGCCCGACGAACGACGCCTGCGGGTGCTGGCTGAAGACCCAAGGCGGAATCCCCTCGTTGATGGTCTCCGCCATGATGTACGGTCCGGGGCGCGCGATGATCAAGAAGCCCATCTCGGTGGCGAGATCGAGAAAGCCTGCCAGATTGCGCAGGGGGTGTGTATGACCATCGACGTCGGACACATCCGGCTGAGGTTGATGCCACAGCCATGGGATATACGCGGCGACGGCATTGAATCCGGCTTGCTTGAGCAAACCGAGGCGATGCGCCCACTGATCGACGGGCGCGCGGAAATAATGAAATTCCCCGGCTTGAATGAGCAGCGGTTGACCGTCAAGCCAGAACTGCCCTGCTCGCACCTCGAATGACCTCATCGTATATTTCCTTACTGGCGTTTTTGAAAGCCCAGAATGCGGAGAGCCTTTTGAATGTAGGGACTCTCCGTGTAAGTATTCCAGATCAACCCGGTCAGGTGATTCTCGACCATGATCATCGAGCAGCCCTTATCAATGCCATAGAGTGAACTGCTGTACCACGGCGGATCGACGGCGAGGTTGTAGGCATCGTAGAAGCCGTATTTGCCCCATGTTTGCGGATGATCTTGATAAAGATGCGCGATCATGTCGAGCGCCAAGTCCGGGACGAACGGCAGCGCCGACACCGCCCCGTAGATCGAGACCGTTCCATTCGGCGTGGGCGGGTGCAGCGCGGGCGTCGCGCCGGACACATCATAGCCCCAAGGGCTGTCACCCGCACTCACGCCCCAACTGTTTTCACCGTAAGTCTTGAAGTCGGCGGCATGTTCGAGGCAAAAGCTGCGGTTGGCTAAGGTTGCCAAGCGGGTATTTTCGAACCAGTCGATCCCATCGGGGTCGAGGTACTTCGCCGTATCCAGCCACGCCTCGCTGAACTGGTAGGCGAACAGGTTGCCGCCGGGATTGACGATCACGTCTTGCCCGTCGAAGCTGCCTTTGTCGCGGCGGAAACCGTGATATAGGCGGCGCGCCACATCCGCTTCGATGTGACCGGCGGCTTGCAAGTACATCATCTTTTGCTCGGCTGCCATATCCCACTGGCTGATGAAGCCCGGATCGCCGTTGACGTAATCACCGCCGCGATCCAGGTTGTATGCCATGCGGAAGCGCGTTTGCCCATCCGTCTCGAAGATGATGAAACGCCAATCTACCCGTTCCAGCAGTTGCGCCGCCAGCTCGCGGACTTCGGCATCCTGAAAATAGGCGGCGGCGGTGATGACGCCGTTCAGACACAGCGCGGTGTCGATGGTGGAATACTCGCATTTCCCGCGCCGCTGACCATCCTGCATGTGCAGGAAGTGGGCAAAGAAGCCGCGATGCTGGCTGACGGTGTGCACGAGCGTGCGCAGCGTTCCCCGTGTGATTTCCAGCGCCCGATCCGGCGGCAGCAGCCCGCGCTCGCTGGCGATCACCCAACCGGACAGCGCGAACCCGGTCGAGGCAATAGAGGCGATCTGGGCGTTCTTGGTCGCATCGACCGTCAGACCGAAACCGGGACTGTGCGGATCAAGATTGGTGTATTCCAGAAAGAAGTCAACCGAACCTTTCAGCTCGCGCTGAAGGAGGGATAACGTATCCATGTTTCATTACTCCGGTGATGCCTTGCGCTCTAAAGTCGAAGATTGGCGCGCGAGAAAACGGGTCGGTATGCGATACAGGTCGAAGGGCGTCCCGTTTTCCAAGAAATCAATCAACTGGCGAACAGCGGTCTTTCCCCACTCATAACGTGACGTGCCAATGGTCGAGACAGAAGGCTGCATGTAGCGCGTCAGGGGGATGTCGTCAAAACCAACGACGGCGATATCGTCAGGAGCACGCAGATTGTGCTCTTTCATGGCGCGCAGAAACCCGATTGCCATCTGGTCGTTGGCACAGAAGACGGCTTCGGGGCGGTTATCCGACTGAAAGATCATCGTGGCGATCTCGTAGCCGGAAATCTCGGTGAAACCGCCTTGATAGACCGGAACCTGCAAGTGATGCCGTTCCGCTTCGGACAAGAAGGTTTCCATGCGTTCGCCGTTGTCGAAAGAATCCATCGTCCCGGCGATAAACGACAGCTTGCGGAAGCCTTGACCGTAAAGATGCGCGAATGCTTCGCGCACGCCCTGCGGGTTGTCGAGCAGCAGGGGCAAAATGAACTCGCTTTGCAGCAGGCGATCCAG
>JACSRG010000670.1 GCA_014879865.1 Anaerolinea sp. | reverse complement strand
TGCGTTCGAGACTGAGCAGGTCGATAGGCGCGCGGCGCACGACTTGCGACACCCAGATGAACAAGCTGATGAACACGCTGAGCAGGGGATCGAACAGGATGACGCTCGTCAGGAACGCCAGCGCCGAAAGAAACGTCATCGGCGCGAGCCATGCCAGTATGAGCGGCAGGAGCGAAATCTCGGCGTGGACGAACGTTAGGGCAAGGCTGCCCGCGACGCCCAAGAACAGGTTGAAGCCGAAGAGCAGCGTCAGACGCGCCAGCAGGATCACACGCGGTGTGACCGGGGTCGAAAGCTGGAGCTCGAGCGGCGGATCACTGTCCAACCCGTAGAGAAAGGCGACCCCAACGGCAGCGACCAGCGGCGCGATCAGCACGAACGGCAGGTCTGTGCCGGACAGGGTCGGCTGATAGAGCGCGATGGTGACCCCGATGCCGAGCGCGATGACGAGCACCGACGCGATCCATGTGGCAGGGTGGACGAGCCGCACCTGCGACCGGGCGATCAGCCATGCCCAGCGCAGCGATTGACGCCGCGCAGGGACAGGGGCGCTGAACAACTCGATCACGCGTTGTTTTCCCTGCGGATCGGGACTTGGCGCGCGCCACTGATCCAGAAAAGCGCGAACATCCTCATCATATGGGTTAGGCGGAGTCATGCGCTTTCATCCTTTCACGTAGTCGGGCGACCCCGTTCGAGAGGCGCGATTTGACCGTGCCGAGCGGGATGTCGAGCGTCTGCGCAATCTCGGCTAAAGGGAGGGCTTGGTAATAGGCGAGGATGATGACCTCGCGCTGGGCGGATGGCAGTGCGCGCAGCGCCGCGATGACTGCCTGCTGCTCGTCAAGCGCGTCGATCTCCTGCTGCTCCTCCGCGGGTAGATCATCATCCGGTTCGCGGCTGTCCGTCCGGCGCTGATCGGCGCTGCTGAAATGGTTGCGTACGAGATTCGTCGCTATCGCGTAGAGATACGGCTTGAATGGGCGGGTCGCATCGTAGCCGTGTATCCCACGCATAACGCGCAAGAAGGTTTCGTGCAGCAAGTCTTCTGCCAGCGCGCGGTTGCCATAGGTCAGCCGGAATAAGTACCCGAAAAGCGCGTCGTAATGCCGCTCGACAAGCGCTGCCCACGCGGTTTGTTCGCCGCGCTGCACTTGCGCCGCCAGTCGTTGATCATCCATCCGTGCGTTTCCTCGCGCGTCCCACTTATGTACCAGTACAAGTCGGACGACGAAAAGTTCATCGTAATTGCCTGTCCGCTCATCCTCAAGGTTGCTGGAGATGTTATATTGCTAAACTGTATTGTCGTCGTAAATAATGCCAGCTTAAGAGGATGTTGGGTCAGGATGAGTCCGCGACACCCAGACTCACGCGCGAGTGGTATGCCGAGCACAAGGTCGTCGCTTATGGCGTACGCTCCGGCAGTGGCGGCGTCTTACTCTAGAAACGGTCGAGTCGCCTTAGTATTCAACTTCTCGGTGTCGGGACAGCTCGGCAAGGTGAGGCAGCACCCGCCGATCCAGTTTAAGAGTTTCTTCAGCCACGATACGGCGGTTCATTGGCTGTTATCCTCAGACATGGCGAAAGGCTGATCATCGCGCAGGCTCAACAGGACTGCATCGAGATCGAGCGCAGCGCCTGTATCTTGTTGTGTGGTCAGCACCTCGACGTCAAGGCGCTCTCCAAGCAGGCGCAGCAGTCGTTCGATCTGGACGAAATCTTCCCGAATGGACGTCGGATGGTTCAGTGCAAGCCCCGTCCAGCGTGCCGCTAGTTCGAGGTGTCCGGTTGCGATTGCCATGTCCGCCGCGCTGATGACGATCTTGACCTTGGTCAAAGGAATATTCACTTCACACGCGAGTTCCACGCCGCGTCTGAAGGCGATGTAAGCCTCCAAGACTTGCTCGGTGCCGCAGTAGGCAGTCACGAGCGAGGTGAGCGCGAAAATCGTTCCACGCTGATCTTTGAGCGAATCGAAGACCTCGACCGCTTCGGTCAAACAGGCGATAGCCGCTTGCGCGTCGCCCATCCCAATCTCGACTTGCCCCAAGTCGCGCAGCGCCTGTCCGATCCAGCGCCGATTGTTCGTGCTGCGGAAGAACGCGAGGCTTTCCAGCAAGAGCGTCTTTGCCGTCGCATAGTCGTTGATCAAGTAGTAGCTAATGCCGAGGTTGAGGGTGCTGGTGGCGACGCCGTTGCGGTCGTTGATGGCGCGGCGCATGGCAAGACTCTCGCGGAAATACTCCTGCGCGCGGCTGAAATCGCCTTTACGCAGCAGCAGCGAACCGACCGTGTTGAGCGCCATACTCAGGTTCTGGCGGTTGCCCAACTCCCTGAAGATGCGCACGGACTCGGTTACTTTGTCGGTCGCGTCGTTCAAATCGGCTTGATCGGCGGCGATCTGCGCCAGATTGTGCAGCATCACGCCGCTGCGGTGGCGGTCACCGACGCGCCGGGAGATCGCATAGCTTTGCTCGAAGTAGTCCTT
>JACSRG010000248.1 GCA_014879865.1 Anaerolinea sp. | reverse complement strand
AAGTAGGTTCTCGAAAATAAACCAAGAACGAGATAGAGTCGGAGGATGAGCCGACGATTGGATTTCACCTTAACTGAAGAACAATTGGCGGAGATTGAGGAAGCCATCAATCATTCGCCGTATCCTGAAGTGCGCCAGCGCGCGATTGCGATCCGCCTGCTGCACAAGGGCTACAAACCGGAGCAAGTGTCCGAGTTGGTTGCAATTACCGCCAACACCATTTGGATGTGGCATCGCCGTTGGCGCGAAGGCGGAGTGGCGGGGCTCCAAGACCAACCTCGAAGTGGACGTCCACGAAAAGCCACCGAGTCCTATTGCCAAGCCTTGGAAGAAACGCTGAATAGCGACCCGTCCAGCTACGGCTACAGTTTCACGGTGTGGACGATGGATCGTTTACGGGCACACCTGGAGCAAAAAACGGGGATTCGTCTGAGCCAAGCGCGGTTCGCAATGGTGTTGGAACGCGAAGGCTACGTCTACCGACGACCCAAACGGGATTTGACGCTCAAGCAAAACCAAACGGCGAAACAACAAGCTGCCGAGTTACTCGAGGAGCTAAAAAAGGGGCAGAACGTGGTGATTTCGAGCTTCTCTTTGTGGACGAAACAACCCTGAGTCTGAACTACCCCATCTGCAATTGCTGGATGAAACGAGGGCAACAGAAAACCATCCCTGCTTTCAGTGGCAAACGGGAATATCTGCATGTGATTGGCGCGTACAACTGGCGCACGGATAACGTCACCTGTCTTCAGGTGGAGCGGAAGAACACGGAAGGCTTTGTCGCCTTTTTGGAGGAACTGTTGGTCAAAACGTACTCGCACCAGCCCATCATCTTGGTACTCGACAATGCCTCTTACCATTACAGTGCAGCGGTTCGGGCAATGCTGAGTTTGGTTGCTCACCGCGTCCGGGTGCTCTGGTTGCCTCAATACTGTCCAGAACTGAACGCGATTGAACGCTTTTGGCGTCATCTGAAGCAAACAGCGTGGGCAAACAAGTTGTTCACGACCATTGCTGCTTTACGCGAGAATGTGCGGCGCGTCTTAGTACAACAAAATGAACCGTCTTTTTCCGAACGGTTCACTTTCCACAAGGACTTTCAGTAACCTACTTTAGCCGGATGACGGCAGCACGTGGACGGCTTCGGCGATAAATCCCACGCCGACGGTCTCGCCTTCGGCAAAGATTTGACTGACGCGGGGATCGTTTTCCGCCACCGTCAGCCGCTGACCGTTTACCTGCACGACATATTCGATCTCCGAGCCGAGGTACATCGTCTGTTCGACGATTGCCTGCGGTAGAGCCGCATCTTTGCGCAGCTTGATCGCTTCCGGGCGAAGCAAGACGGTCACCGACCCGCCGACCGACGCCGGTACGGAGGTTTGAACACGAATGGCGCTGCCCAGTATCGATACGGTGAGTGCGGAGTCTTCGCGCCCGACCACATTCGCGCTGACGAAGTTGGCGCGTCCGATGAAGTCCGCCACAAAGTGCGTTTGCGGGCAGCGGTAAATGTCTTCCGGTGTCCCGATTTGCTCGATGCGCCCCGCATTCATGACGACGATGCGATCCGACAGCGCCATCGCCTCGACTTGATCGTGAGTCACATAAATCGTCGTGATGTTCAGCCGTCGCTGAAGGCGGTGAATCTCGCTGCGCATCTGGACGCGCATTTTCGCATCCAAGTTGGACAGCGGTTCATCGAACAGGAGGATGCGCGGCTCCATGACGAGCGCGCGCGCCAGAGCGACGCGCTGCTGCTGCCCCCCCGAAAGCTGATTCGGACGGCGTTTGCCCAACTGCCCTAACCCGATCATCTCCAGCGTCGCATTCACCCGCTGCTGAATTTGATCGCGCGCGAGTTTGCGGAGCTGCAACCCGTAGGCGACGTTGTCAAACACATTCATGTGCGGGAAGAGCGCGTAACTTTGAAACACCAGCGCCATATCCCGCTTGTTGGGCGGCTGGTTGGTGATGTCCTGCCCTTCAAGAAGCAGCCGACCGGAGGTTGGCAGTTCAAACCCCGCGATTAAGCGCAGGGTCGTGGTTTTGCCGCACCCCGACGGACCGAGCAGCGTGACGAATTCGCCCTTCTCGATGTTCAGCGAAACCCGATCGACGGCGGTCACCTCGCCAGAACCTTCGCGCGCTTGGAATTTCTTGGTGAGTTCTTCGAGAATCATACTCGTCGATTGACCGCGCATTACGTGCCTCCCTCTAGACGCTCCGCGCCCGTGCGCGCGCCAACCACAAAATACAGCACCGCGATAGCGGTCAGGACGATCAGGATAAGGATGACGCAGTAGGCAAACGCGTTGCCGAAGCGTCCGTTCTCGACTTCATTCAGGATTTGTGCCGTCATGATTTTCGTCTGCGGGGTAGTCAGAAAGACAATCGCCGAAATCGTCGTCATCGAACGGGCAAAGGCGTAGATCAGACCGGAGAGAAACGCCGGGCGAATCAGCGGCAGCGTGATTCGTCGGAACGTCTGGGCGCTGTTTGCGCCGAGACTCACCGACGCTTCCTCAATCGTGGGATCGATCTGCGAGAGCAGGGACACGCCCGCGCGGAGCGCCGCCGGGACGCTGCGCGCGATATACACGAGGATGATCGCCAGTGCACCGCCGAAGACCGCTCGACCTCCGGTCAGCTTCGGCAGCAGCGTGATGGTGATCGGATTCTCCGGTGATCCCAGCAGGGTCAATTCAATGGGATTGTTGAACATGACGAGGTAGCCAATCCCCAAGATCGTGCCGGGGACGGCAATACCGAGCATCGTGGCAAAGTCAAGCGCGGTGCGCCCGAAGAAGGTTTTGCGGACGATGAGAAAGGCGATGAAGATGCCGAGTATGCCCGCGATAGGCGTCGCCAGCGTGGACAGCCATGTGGTATCTGCCATCGCTTCCGAACCGTAGCCATTGATCACAAAATCGAAGTTTCGCAGTGTGAAGTTGTTGTTGACGCCCAAGACTTCGGTGAACGCGCCCAGTACAATCGTGGCGTAGATGGCGACGATCAAGGCACACAACGCCATGACCATGCCCCACAAGACCCACCGAACGACCGGATGGGTGATCTGTTGCGGTTTGCCTGTCGGTTTGCCCGTCACCGAAACAACGGACGCGCGGTTGATCCAGTAGCGCTGAACCATAAAGACCGTCAGGCTGGGCACGAGCAAGATCACCGAGAGCACGGCGGCAGCCGTCGTATCGTACAGACCGACGATAGACACATAAATGCGGGTCGCCAGCACTTCAAAATTACCACCCAGCACGAGCGGATTGCCCAAGTCGGCAATCGCCTCGACGAACAGCAGCAGAAAAGAACTGGCAAAGCCGGGCAGCAGCATCGGGATAGTCACCGTGCGGAAGATATGCCATTTGCTTGCGCCGAGGTTCGTCGCCGCTTCGTCGAGTGCCGGATCGAGCGCTTCGAGCATCCCTTTGAAGTTGAGATACGCGACCGTGAACAGCGACAGCGAGAGGACGAGCGTTAGACCGTCCAGCCCGTAGATGTCGTTGCAACTGCGCCCTGAACCCCAGAGGCAGCGGCTGTCAAACACGCCTTTCGTGATCAGACCGTTGCGTCCGAACAGCAGGATCACCGCGCTGGCAAGCGCGAACGGCGGCGAGATCACGGGCACAAGCGCGATGAAATGCATGAAACGCTTAAACGGGGCTTTGACCTTCACCTGCACGAAGGCAAACAAAAACCCGATGAGCGTGCCGAAAGTTGCGACCGCCAGCCCAAGGACAATCGTGTTGCCGATGATGGTCTGGTAGACCGGTTCGCCGAGATAACGCTGAAAGAACGGCAGTCCTTCAGCCGACAACCCGGCACTGACCATCGCCAGAATCGGCAGCACAATCGCGACGAACACGAATATCACGACCACGACCAGACCGAGCGTTAGCAGCGGGTCTTGGAAGAGGCGTACAAATCCATCTCTAAGGGAACTTCGCTTATACAAATTCTGCGTCCATAATTTGAATAGAAGCCCTGCTCACTCGCAGAATGAGCAGGGCTTTAAGTACAAGATACGCTGCGGGTTCGAGCTTACTCCTGCGGCGTCGGCGCAACTTCGGCGTCGAACCGTTCGACCAATGCCGTGCGGTTTTCACCCGCCGCTTGGAAATTGTAGTCGATGACGTTGACTTCGTCCAAGTTCACCATCAGTTCCGAGCGCGGCGTATCCGGGTTCGTCGGAATTTGCAGCGAATTCACCGTCTGGGCAATCGCCTGTGCTTCGGGGGTCAGCGCCCAGTCGTACCACAACCGCGCGGCTTCCGGTTCGGGCGCATTGGCGAGGATCGCCATACCGCCGATTTCGTAGCCCGTGCCCTCTGCGGGGAACGAGTTGACGAGGATGTCTTGGAAGCCTTCTTGCTGGAGCTTCACACAGTCATGGGAGAAGATGATCGCGACCGCGACTTCGCCGCCGCCCGCCATACGACCGGGGGCAGAGCCAGAACGCGTGTACTGAAGAATGTTCTGGTTCAACTGCGTGAAGTAAGCGAAGGCATTATCCATCGCCAATTGGGTCGGAACGCCATTTTCGTCATACCCCTCGCCCGTACCCTCGACCGCTGTGCCGTCCGCCGCCGTCTTGCCATCGGGCCATTCCAGCTTGTCGGCTTCCAGCGTTACGACTGTCCAGAACGCGGTGAAAGCGGTGCCGGAGGTCGCAGGATGCGCCATCGCCACATTGCCTTCCAACGCGGGGTTGAGCAGGTCTTGCCATGAGGTCGGCACTGCGACGCCCAATTCATCGAGCAGCTCGGTGTTCGAGCAGAAACCCAGTGCGCCGACATACACGCCCGTCCACGAGCCATCGACGCCCTTGTAGTGCGGGTCAATGCTTTCTGCCGTCGGTGACTCATAGGCTTCGAATAACCCCTGCTCGTTCGCGGCAATGAACGCGTCGGCAGGACCACCCCACCACACCGAGAATTCGGGATTATCAGCCGTAGCCTGAATACGGGCGAGCGCCTCGCCGGAAGAGAGGCGAACATACGAGGTCTGAATCCCTGTTTCTGCTTGGAATGCCTGAGTCATTGCCACGCACCAGTCTTCTTGCGGGGTACAGAGGACGGTGAGTGTGTCTTCTTGTGCGAGGATCGGGGAGACGCACAGGACGACCAGTGCTACGATGAACAGAACCTTCTTTAACATACTTAATCTCCTTTTAAAAGTTAGGCGTATTGTACTGAACCCTTAGCGCTGTGCAAAGGGTTCAGCGAACAGCTTGATCAATAGAATTTGATACGGATGTCGCTAATAAGATTTGCCGCTTGTTCTGCGCTGCCAATCGCGTGATACATGTGCCGGTAGATTTCGCGCAGCTTGAGCATCGACACAACCTCCGCGAGATCGCGCGGGTCTTTAAACAAATGGGCAAGCGCTTTTGCGTACAGCTTGTCCATCCGGTTCTCAATCGCTTTGACCTGCATCGCGTGGGCATCGGCTTGTGCCGGTTGGTGCTCTAGCTGTTCCATCGCAAGGCGAATTTCTTGCGCGCTGAGCAGCAGCAGCCGCGCCATCGCCCGCAGGTAGGTGTTCGGGCGAACACTCAAGATGTCAAGTTCGTTGGTCGTGGAATAGGCATAGTCCAGAATGTCATCGATGGCACGCGACAGCGCGAACAGGTCTTCCCGGTCGATGGGGGTCACGAATGTTTGATTGAGCTCGATGATCAACTGGCGGCGTACTTCATCCGCCTGCCGTTCAAATTCGCCGACGCGCAGCGCATTGTGCCGCGTCGGTTCATTCAAATATTGAAGGAGCGCCTGTGTTCCATCGACCACTACGGCTGACTGCTCGTACAGCCGTGCGATGAACCGATCCGGCTTGCGACGTGTCGCGTTTTGAGCACGCCGTTTGAGACGTGAAAAGACGTTCATCCTAGCCGACTTTACTGAACAGGAGATAAACGCCAGCACCGGCTAACGCAGAAATCGGCAGCGTGAGCAGCCACCCGGAAAGAATCCGGGTTACGGTATGCCAGCGGACTTGCTGCACGCGTTCCGCGCTCCCTGCCCCGACGATTGCCGAAGCGATCACCTGAGACGAACTGACCGGGCCACCGAGGATCGACGCGCTGAGCAGGATCGTGCCGGACGCCACCTGCGCGCCAAAACCATGTACCGGACGCACACGGTAGAATTTGTCGCCTAAGGTATGAATGAGCGACCAACTTCCGAGGATCGTCCCCAGCATCATCGTCCCTGCGCTGAATGCGACAACCCAAGCGGGAATCTGAAAGCCCTGAACGAGTTTGGTTGCGACCAGCCCGAACACGAGAATGCCCATGATCTTCTGCCCGTCATTCGCGCCATAGGCGAGCGCCAGCATAGCGGTCATACCCACCTGACCGCGCTTGAACCACACGTTAACGCGCGGTCCGGCATGACTGCTGAGCCGGTAACAAACTTTTACGAGCCAGTAGCCCCCGATGATGCCGAGAATGGGGGACAAAAAAAGCGCGGCGAGGGTCTTAATAACTCCCGGAAGGAGCACCGCATCTTCGCCAAAGCCAATCAACACTGCGCCGATCAAGCTGCCGACAAATGCTTGGGTTGTACTCGACGGGATCTTCAGCCGGACAGTGAGCAGCACCCACGCAATCGCGCCGACGAGCGCCGCAGCCAGCACCGTCGAGGTCTGCGCTTGTGCAGCGACCATGTCAGCACCGACCGTCCCGGCGACGGCAGCCCCCATCAGAAAAGGTCCAGCGGACATGCACAGGGCAGCCAGCAGAATGGCACGGCGCGGCGACATCGCTCGCGAGGAAACCAGCGTCGCGACGATGCTGGCAGCACCGTTGAGGCTGTTGAGATACCCGAAGATCAGTGTGAGTCCGAGGATAGGTAGAAAATAGACCACAGGAGTTTGGCTTTCGACTCGATCTTTAAGAATATTTTAAGTGAATGTTAAAACTTCGTCAAGTGGCTTAACGTCCACATAAAGAAACGGGTCGAAGGTACGCCAGACTCGCGCCTTCATCGCGCTACGTCGTTAAAAGCTGCTTTTCAAAGAAATTCGCGAACGAACTGAAGGGCGCACCTGTGTGTGCGCCCGGTATTGAGCAGACGCATAGGTCTACCCCTACAACGGCAAAGAGTCACCGGATGGAGCATTAAGCCGGATTTCGGATAAAACGTGGAAGTCGGACAGGACGAAATCGGTGATCAAATAGTCGATGGTCACAACGTCGAGGTCGCCGATGGTCGCTTCGTGCAAATCGCGCAGCGCCGCCGCGACCGCTTCGATTTGTCCCGGACTGTTGTCCGTGATGCGCATCAGGTTCAGGTGGATCGGCGCTTTGTTGGCGTAGGTGATCGGCTGCTCCCCCGCCGTGATCAACGCCTGCCCCAACTGATCACGCAGGACAGCCCATGTACGGATATACGGGTACACCTGAATGAAGACTTGGCTGCCCACCAACCCCAAGCCTTTGAGATGAAAACGCATCTGCCCTGCCCCGGACAGCGTCTCGATGCAGATGCGCCGAATCTTTTCGATCTGGTGCGATGGAAAGCTGTCTTTCGACGGCAGGCGCGGCGTGCAGCCCAACAAACTGATATGCAGCGAGTCCGGGCTGTAGAAGAACTGATCGCCGACCCGGTTCATCAACGTCAGCTTCAGGTGATCGACGCGCTCGGCGAGGCTGCCGGGCTGCTGAATGAGCCGCGCGACCGTTGATACGCAGTAATTCAAGGGGACGAGCCGTCCCGCCGCAGGAATATCGCCCGCATCCAGACTCCTCTGCGCTTGTTCCCATAAGGCATCGAAGTAGGCAACCGCCTCTTGAAAGGCGTGATTTTCGACCGTCATGTTCGTCTCTCCGGGTTAATGCCGAGCGCGAATGATAATCCACGCCCTCGCGGATCAAAAAGAGATACCTTCCCAAACACCGATCAGAACTCACGGGCAGGTATCTCTTCAATTGACCCACAGCGTGCGGAATCGCACTACGGAGGAGCGGCGTCTCCTGCCAGCGCGGGCGTTCCCCGTCTGCGCCAGCGCAGCGGATTACCGCGATAGCTCGTCAGAATCTTTTGCAGGGCGATAAAGAAGAACAGCAGCATACCGATGACGATTTTCGTCCACCAGCTATTGAGCGTGCCATCAAATGTGATGTAGGTCTGGATAATCCCTTGAATCGCCACGCCGATTAACGTCCCGGCGACGAAACCCACCCCGCCGGTGAGCAGCGTCCCGCCGATCACGACGGCGGCGATAGCGTCCAGTTCCAGCCCGATTGCCGCGCGTGGATAACCGGAGCGCGTGTACAGGGTGTACACGATCCCCGCCAGCGTCGCCAGCGCACTGCTCAAGGTGTAGACGAGGATCGTCGTGCGCCCCACCGGCACGCCGAGCAGCAGCGCCGCGCTCGGACTGCCGCCGAGGGCGTAGACGTTGCGACCGAAGCGCGTGAGGTGAGCAAGGATGATCCCGCCGACCAGCACGACCAAGAACATCACGGCGACCACGCTCAAGCGTCCGCGATCCGGGAACACGTAATACACGCTCGACACATCGGCGAAGAACGTATGCTCAATCGGGATGGACTCCTGCGAGAGCACGAATGCCCCACCCCGTGCGAGAAACATCCCCGCCAGCGTGACGATAAACGCCGGAATCTTGAAATAGTGGATGACCGCGCCCATCGACGCGCCGAACGCCGACCCGATGACCAGCACGAGCGCGAAGGCGGCGAGCGGATGCATTCCAAGCTCGCCGATTGCCAGCGCGCAGAACACGGTCGCAAATGCAACCACCGAGCCGACCGACAGATCGATCCCGCCGGAGATGATCACGAAGGTCATACCGACCGCCGCGATGCCCAAGAAGGACTTATCCGTCAGGAAGTTGGCGATCACTCGCGTGGTGCCGAAAGCCGGGAAGCGCTGCCAGCCGATCAAGTACAGCGCCGCGAACACAACAAACGTGGCGATCAGCGGAAAAATACGTGATCTCATGATGGTTTCCTCAGGCGCTGAAACAGACGGGCGAACGGGCGGCGGAACTCTTCCGATTGCAGCAGCAAAATAATCAGGATGACGACTGCCTGCACAATCAAATTGAATGTGGGCGGCAGACCGCTGACGAAAATCCCGGTCTGGATGCTCTGGATGATCAACGCGCCGATCACGCTCAAGCCAAGATAGAACCGTCCGCCCGTCAGCAGCGTTCCGCCGATGACGACCGCCAGCACTGCGTCGAGTTCGAGCCAGAGACCGGCGTTATTAGCGTCCGCCCCCTTGATGTCCGCCGTGATGATCAGCCCGGCAATCGCCGCGCACAACCCGGAGATCATGTAGACCAGCAGCTTGATCGCCCGCGCGTCGATACCCGCGTAATAGCTGGCGCGGTCGTTCGAGCCGACCGATTCGATCAGCAAGCCGAGGGCGGTGCGGCGGATGAGCAGATAGATCACGAGCAGAACCAACGCCGACAGGAGGATCGGGAATGGGAAGCCCGCGATGACTCCCTTGCCGACGAACTCCAGCGTGACATTGTTGAAGATGGCGATCTGCCCTTGGGTGATCAGTTGGGCGATCCCGCGCCCGACGACCATGAGGATCAGCGTCGCGATGAACGGCTGAATATCGAAGACGGCGACCAGCATTCCGTTCCACAACCCGCACAGCAAGCCCACGCCGAGGCTGATCGCGATAACGACGAACGGCGAAAGGTCGGGGTTGTTGATCAGCACGGCGGCAACCGCGCCGCAAATGGCGATCACCGCGCCTACCGAGAGATCGATCCCTTTGGTCGCGATCACCAGTGTCATACCAACGGCAAGGATGACGGTCGGCGCGCCTCGATTGAAGATGTCGATCAGGCTGCCGAGCAAGCGCCCTTCGACCATGCGCACCGAGAAGAAGTTCGGCGAAATCAAACCGTTGCCGATCAAAATCAGAATGAAGGCTGCCAGCGGAAACAGGAGTTTGCGGTTACCGCGCAGCACGCGTCGGACGTCGATGCGCTTCGACCGGGTTTGCGTATCGACAGTTGTATCAAGCTTCGCCATAGTCATTTTCCCGCAATCGCTTGCATCACGGTCGTCTCGTTGACATCCGCGCCCGTCAGTTCGGTGAGTTTTTTACGGTCAAACAACACCGCAACACGATTGCTGTATTCCACCACTTCGGAGAGTTCCGACGAGATGACCAAGAGTGCCAAACCTTCGCTGCACAAGCGTTTGATAATGTTGATGACCTCGGCATGTGCGCCCACATCGATCCCGCGCGTTGGCTCGTCGAGGATCAAAAACTGCGGCTGCGAGGCTAACCAGCGCGCGAGGATCACTTTTTGCTGGTTGCCGCCGGAGAGTTCGCCCACAGGCTTACTCGAATCGGGCGTGACGATGTGCAGCGCGGCGATCATCTCCTGCGCGATGGTCTCCTGCTCCGCGTAGGTCAGGTACTTGAACCATCCCTGCTTGGCTTGCAGCGCCAGCACGATATTCTCGCGCACGCTGAGTTCGGGGATGATGCCCTCCGACTTGCGATCTTCAGGACACATGCCGAACCCCTGTCGCACGGCGTCGCGCGGCGACCGGATTCTGATCGTTTTCCCGTTGACGAGCAGTTCACCCGCATCGCTGCGCGTGATCCCGAAGAGAAGCTGTGCCGCCTCCGTTCTGCCTGAACCGAGCAGACCCGCCAAGCCGACGACTTCGCCTTTGGCGATGTCGAGATCGAACGGATGCAGCATCCCCTTGCGGGCAATGCCCCGCGCCTGCACGAATGTGCCCGTGTGCGCCGGGACAGCCGGGGTCTCACCCGCCGCCGTGATTTCTTCGAATTCGCGTCCGAGCATCAGGGGGATCAACTGGCGCTTGGGCAGGTCGCGCGTCAAATGCTCGCCAACCTTCTCGCCGTTGCGCAGCACAGTGATGCGATCCGCGATCTGGTAGACCTGATCGAGAAAGTGCGTGATCAGGATGATAGCAATGCCGCGCGCCGTCAGCGCCCGCATAACCTCGAACAGCATTTGGACTTCGGCGGCGTCGAGGCTGGCGGTCGGTTCGTCGAGGATCAAAACTTTCGCGGACATATCGACGCCCCGCGCAATGGCGACGATCTGCTGAATGGCGACCGAATACGTGGACAGCGTGCGCGTCACGTCGATGTCGAGTTTGTAGGTTTGCAGGAGGGCTTTCGCCTGCGCGTTGACACGCCGCATATCGACAAAGCCGAAGCGCATCGGCTGGCGTCCGAGAAAGATGTTTTCGGCAACCGACAGAGTCGGCACGAGGTTGATCTCTTGATAGACGGCGCTGATGCCGAGCGACTGTGCGTCGTGCGGGCTTTGCGGGTCGATGGGTTTGCCATCCAGCTCAATCGAGCCGCCGTCTTTGTGGTACACCCCCGTGATCAACTTGATCAGGGTAGACTTGCCAGCGCCGTTCTCGCCCAACACCGCGTGGACTTCTCCGGGGTAGAGATTGAAATCGACGTTGGACAGGGCGCGAACAGTCCCAAAAATCTTTGTCAAATGCTGAGTCTTCAATAAGGGGCTGCGGATTTCTTGTGAGTCAGTCAACGGAACGCTCCTTTAGCCAACGGTCAGTCATTCCGCCGTACAGTTCCGGTAGATGGGCTGTAGGGGAGGGGCTTGCGGACAGCCAAGCCTCACCCCTACAGCCGTATTCATCCGACTTACGGAGGATAGATTCGAGTGATGACCGCTATGAGCCCGAACGCCGCGCCAGTTCTTCGGCTGCCGTGTCGGGGAAGTAGATGCCGCCCGCCACCGGGATCCAACGGGGCAGCGTTTCGCCATTCAGGTACGCGACCACCGCGTCGAAGGCGGGACCGCCCATGTTCGGGCTGAGTTCAACCGTCGCGTTCGCGTCGCCGTCAAGCATCGCTTGGAAAATGTCGGGGATCGCGTCCACCGAAATCGTCAGGATGTCCTGACCGGGATCGATACCGGCTTCCTTCATCGCTTCGATTGCGCCGATCAGCATGTCGTCATTGTGCGACCAGACCGCGCAAATCGTGCTCGGATCAACCGCGTTCAGGAAGCTTTCCATAACTTCCTTGCCGCCCGTGCGGGTGAAGTCGCCCGACTGCGACTGGATGATCTGCATACCGGAGAACAGCGCGATCACTTCGTTGAAGCCCTGCTGACGATCCAGCGCGGCGCTCGAACCAACCGTGCCTTGCAGTTCGACGATATTGCATTGACCGGCAGTCGCCTGCACCAACCACGCCGCCGCCAACCGACCTTCGTGCACGAAGTCGGAGGAAACACGGGTGACATACAGCGATTCGTCGGCGGTGACGTTGCGGTCTACGATGACGACCGGAATACCATTGTCGGCGGCTTCTTGCAGGACTTCATCCCAACCGGTTTCGACGACCGGCGCGAGGATGATGGCATCGACGCCCTGCGCGATGAACGAGCGCAGCGCTGCGATCTGGTTTTCCTGCCGCTGCTGACCATCCGAGAACAGCAGGTTAATGCCGCGAGCTTCGGCTTCCGCAATCACGGCGTTGGTGAACGACGTACGCCACGCGCTTTCCGAACCCACCTGAGAGAAGCCGATGGTCAGACCCGCGCCGCTGTTATCCTGCGCGCCGACCGCAAATGCACCGAATACCACGAGAAGGAGCATCAATACCGAAAAGAGTAGTTTGTGCGAACGCATGAGAGATTCCTCTGATACAAGACATGAACATTTTGGGCACCCATACATTCAGTATAGAAACGTGCGTCAGGAACCTTTTCATCCGCCAAGACGATTTATTTTTCAACTTTAGGATGAGCGGCACGCCGATGTCCTCCGTTATACTTAAGGAATAGGACGAGGAAAGGTCATGGTGCCGAGAATTACCCGACGACTTCAAAACAAGCTGATCTTCGCGTTCGTCGTCGTCTTGCTTATTCCAACCGCAATCATCAGTTTTTACAGTCTGCGGACTGCTGCCAGCACGCTGATTCAGAAGATTGGGGCAGAAGAGCTGCGTTCGCTCGTCTCGCAGGCAAATGACATCGAAAAACGATTGATCGCCGTCAAAGAAGACCTTATCTTCCTCAGTCTTGCCCCGCCGACCCGCCGCTACGCCGCCGTGATCAACGGGACGCCCGACCCGAATCGCACGCTGGAAGTCGCACAAATCGACCTATTCCGCACCTTCCTCGAGCATTCCGAGAACCAGTATATCGATTTTCGCATCCTCGATCTGGCAGGCGAGGCGCTGCTGCATGTGAGCGGCACGGGAGAAGTGATTCCGCTGCAAGACGCGCAAAACTTCGCCGGAGAAGCCTATTTCAATCAGGCAATCGGGCTGCCCACCAATCAGGTTTACATTTCCGACTACGATCTCAACCGTACGGACGGCGTCATCGACGTGCCGTATGTGCCGATCCTGTACTACTCGATCCCGCTGGAAGTGGACGGCGCGAACGTCGCCGTGATGGTCGCGCGCGTCAGCCTGACTCCCCTGTTCACCGAGATGTCCACGCACAGCCCAACCTCGCTGTATCTGGTGAACCGGGACGGAAGTTACCTGATCAACCCTGATCCGACGCGCCAGTTCGGCAAGATGCTCGACACCGAAGTACGCTTCGACAACGACCGGTCGCGCACCGACGTGATCGCCATGTTCGGCGAATCACAGGGAATCATCACCGAATCGACCGATCACCCCGATACGCTGCAAGTCTTTGTCCACATCCGACCGGAAACGCAGATTTCGATCCGCTGGCTGCTGTTCCGCGTGATCCCGATCAGCACCATCTTGGGCGAGGTCAACGCGACACAGGAAGTGGCGATTCTGCTGGCGCTGATTTCGCTGCTCGTGGCGATCCTCGTCGCCGTCATCCTGACGCG
>JACSRG010000905.1 GCA_014879865.1 Anaerolinea sp. | reverse complement strand
ACCCCCGACCCCTCCCCGAATGCCAAGCTTCGCTTGGACGGGAGGGGAGACTGCGGCGCTCTTGCCGTGCGGAGTTGTTCCCGACGAGGCGCGCCTGTTATCACCCTCCCCAGAATTCGGGGGAAGTGCCAAGCGCAGCTTGGACGGGATGGGGGTCTCGTTAATTTGGCACGCATGGGGCATGAACTATCATGCCCCTCCGTGTTTATGTGTGTGATGGAGGGCGGCGATGAGCAAATCAGGGAAGGGATCGCCGGGGCGCGGAAGCTGGTATCAGCGCGTGTTCGCGCGGGCGATGAACACCCTCGATCAGAGCGAATATGAGGCGCACAAGCGCGCTCTGCTCGGCGATTTGCACGGCACAGTGCTGGAAATCGGACCCGGCACGGGCGTCAACCTCGCCTACTATCCCCGTGACGCGCACTGGATCGGGCTTGAGCCGAACCCCGCTATGCATCCCTACATCGAACGCGCAGCGAGCAAACTCGGTCGCACGGTCGAACTGCGTCAGGGACAAGCTGAACGCCTCGATCTGCCGGACGAAAGCGTCGATGCGGTCGTGTCCACGCTGGTCATGTGTTCGGTGGACGATCAGCGGCGGGCGCTGCAAGAAATCCGGCGTGTGCTCAAACCGGGCGGGCGCTACGTGTTCATCGAGCATGTCGCCGCGCCGCGCGCCAGCGGACTGCGCCGCGTGCAGTCGTTCATCAAACCGGTGTGGCAGGTGTTCGGCGATGGCTGCCAGCCGGATCGGGAGACATGGGCGACCATCGAGGACGCAGGCTTCAGCAGCGTGCAGCTTGAGCATTTTCGCGTCGCTACGCCGATTGTCGCGCCGCACATCGCCGGAGTCGCGGTGAAGTAAACTAACCGTAGGAGTCGAACGCCGATGCCTAACCCCACGTTCCGCCTTGCCACCACCGACGACGCGGCGGCGATCCAGTCGATTTACGCGCCCTACGTCGCCGAGACAATCATTTCCTTCGAGTATGACATTCCAACCGTCGAGACTATGCGCGAACGCATCGCCGGGATACTGACGATGTTCCCGTGGCTGGTGTGTGAAGTCGATGGCGCGGTGATCGGCTATGCGTATGCCAGCCGCCACAGTGACCGTGCCGCATACCAGTGGTCGGTCAACGTGAGCGCCTACCTGACCCCGGCGTATCAGCGCAAGGGGATCGGGCGTGGGCTGTATATGTCCCTGTTCGCGCTGCTGCGCTTGCAAGGCTTCGAGAGCGCGTATGCGGGCATTTCTCTGCCGAACGACGCCAGCGTCGGGTTACACCGTGCCGTCGGCATGGAGATGGTCGGCGTGTATCACCATGTCGGCTACAAATTCGGCGCGTGGCACGACGTCGCGTGGCTGGAAACGCGCTTGCAGACAATCCCCGTGCCGCCCGTGTCGCCCATGTCCATCCATCAGGTGATCCGCACCCCGGCGGGTGAGGCAGCGCTCACGAGCGGGTTGGAGTGCGTCCGGTTATAGCGTCGGATTGATCACAAAGTAAACCGCGAAGATCGCCAGCGAGACGACGGTGTGCAGCATCAGCACATTGTTGACGTAGCGCCGCTCGTCCGGCTGATCGGTGGGCATGTACAGCGGCACGATGAACGGCGGCGGCAGAATCAGCAGCGTGAACAGCGCCGCCTCGAAACCACGATCCAGATTGAGCAAATCCCGAATCAGCACGGCGGTGAGCAGCGCGATCACCGGGAGCATGAGCGCCAAGCGCACACCGATCACCGTGCCAGCGGCGCGCACGGCTGATGTATCGAAGCGGATACTATAGCCGATGATGATCAACATCGACGGGATGGTCAGCTTGCTCAGAAAGTCGAGCGTTGCCATGATGCCGCCCGTCACCGCGCTCTCGTACAGCCATGCGCGCAGTCCGAGCAGGTTGAGGATCAACCCGGCAAGGATGCCGATGATCACCGGGGAACGGAAGAACGCGCCGATCAACTGACCGGGGCGATTCAGCCCATCGCGGCGCACGAGCAGGAAGGCGAGGAACACGAACCAGATGAACAATTCGTGTCCGAGGTCGATCACCGCGATGTAGCCGAGATTCTCCAAGCCGTAGGCGCTGCCAAACAAGCTGACGCCCAACATGCCGTACTCGAAGCCCGTGATCAGGAACGGGAAATACGGGTGCGGGATGTTCAGGCGCACGCGCAGCCAACGCCCCAAGATCAGCAGCAGCACATTGACGAGGAACAGAGTCACGAAGATCAGCAGGTAGGCGGGCTGAAGCTCGATGCCGAGGAATGAGATCAGCAGGACGGAGGGCAGCGCCAGATTGACGACGATCTTGCGCAGATCATCGATGGTCTGTTCAGGGAGAAAACTGCTGCGGCGAATCCAGTAGCCGATGCCGATCAGCAGGAAGATCGGCAGTACGCGGTTGATGATGAGCGTTGTTTGATCCATAGAAATTAGCGGCAGGGGACACCGGGTTTGAACCCGGTGGGGAATGCCGTGCCCGTGCTTGC
>JACSRG010000904.1 GCA_014879865.1 Anaerolinea sp. | reverse complement strand
CGATTGAACGCCTGACCGTGGGGGAATTGATCGAACGTTTGCAGCAGTTCCCGGCCAGCCTGCCGGTTATCGTGCGCAGTTATGAAGAAGGGTACGATCCCGTGACCGAGGTACAGGTGATCAGGGTCGCGGAGACGGCAGATCGCGCGTGGTATGTCGGCGTGTACGAGGCGACCGACGAGCACGGCGAAACGGCCTTGCTGCTTGCCTCGAAATATCACCGGACGGAATAATCAGCCAGCCGCAAGTGAAGAGGATCGTTTATGGCGAGTGAGTGGACATACTACTCCATCACAGTCCCGCACACTGGCCGAGACGCGCGATGCGCTGCTGCCCCGGTTGCTGTCGGGTGAAGTGCGGGTAGGGGGTGCGGAAAGAAGGATGGAGGATGAATCGTCATGAACTATCAAACGGTGGTCGAATTGGCGGATCAACTGCCTCTGGCCGAGAAGGCGCGGCTGATCGAGCATTTGAGCGCGATTCTACGCCAGAATCTGGAAATTGAAGCCTTCCAACGGATGCCCTGGCACGAATTCATCGAACGGACCGCGGGCAGTTTAGCCGACACGCCGATTGAACGCCCGGAGCAGCCGCCTTACGAAGAACGTGAGCCTCTGGAATGATCTACCTGCTGGATACGAACACCTGCATCCGGCACCTGAACCGGCGTTCACCGTCGATAACCGCCCGCCTGCACGCGGTGGATGAGGCGGAGATTGCGGTCTGTTCGGTGGTCAAGGCTGAGCTTTATCTGGGGGCGATGAAAAGCCAGACACCAGAGATCACGATGAGCAAACAGCAGGCTTTTGTCGAGCGTTTCGTTTCGCTGCCATTCAACGATAAGGCAGCGATGCACTATGCACGTATCCGTGCGGCGCTGGAGATCGCAGGTAAGTCGATTGGCTCCAATGACCTGATGATTGCCGCCATCGCATTGGCAAACGACCTGACACTGATCACGCATAACACGCGGGAATTTGGACGGGTGACGGGCTTGAAAATCGAGGATTGGGAAGCAGGGACAACATGATCAATCTCGATGATCAATCTCGCACGCTGGCCGAGACGCGCGATGCGCTGCGGTCCCGGTTGCTGTCGGGTGAAGTACGGGTAGGAGAAAACCAATAATGCCACTGCCGCCAATCATCGATGAGAAAATCCGCAAGCAGTTTGTCCGTATACTTAATCGTGCATCTGGCGCGAAAGATGATGGAGACAATCTTTTCGTTCAACTCCGAACCGAGCTATTCGCCGTGATGGATTTGATTGACGCTAACAGTACTCATTTTCAACGCCTGCGCGATGAGATCGATCAACTTGATCCCCGCTCATGTTCGCGCCTTACCGCCTATGTCAAAGCGTTGGACGAAAGCTATCGGGCGGGCATGTTTGACTCTGCTATGCGCGCCGTTGAAGCAGAAGTCACGACAGATTACGTTACTCAGGCGGAAAATCTGCTCACGGGTGCCGGGCCGGGCGAGTTTACTCATGTTCCCGCAGCGGTGTTGGCAGGGGCAATTCTGGAAGATAGACTGCGCCGCCTTTGTCTGCGCCAGAATCCGCCCATCCTCGTAATGATGCCAAATGGTTCTCACAAGACCCTTGATCCGTTGATTACAGACCTTCAAAAGGTTAATGTGTTCAACCCGGCTAAGGCCGATAGGCTCAGAGCGTGGGCGAAAATTAGGAATTACGCTGCTCACGGAGAGTTTAGTGAATTCAGCCGGCAGGATGTAGAAAAAATGATCGCTGAGATCAAAGAATTTCTGGCAGATTATCTGTAGCGGGCTGGATCACCGTGCCCAGTTCCTGGCGGCTCAGGCGCAGATCGAGCCATATGATACACTGGTGAGGGAGGGAGTGAAGTCGCGGACAGGTCGGATCATAGCGTGACTCCGACCATTCCCGATCAGGGGTTGTGCACGGGTATTGTCGAATCGCGCCTGAGATTTCGTACCGCGAGGACTAACGCCAATGGTGATTACACGAACTGTGGTCGCGGAACGACTGTTGGAATATCTGAACCGGCATCTCACGCTGGCACAGTTGGTCGATTGGGCAGAGCACACGTTCATCGACGATTCGCTGGAACCTGAACGCGATGTAGACATGCTCAACGACATCCTGGGTTACCTTGCCGCAGCGGACACGGAGCAGTTCCCGCTGACATGGGAGAAGTGCGTTGTATTCCTGGATCAGCTTGGGGTTGCTGTCCAGGTGCACCCGCGCCGCACGGCGTAAATGGAATATTGGGGAGTAGAAACCATGGGGTCAATGCACGAACTTCTGGAAGCAGTGGATTGCCTCTCTGCCGCCGACAAATGGCAGTTGGTCAGGCACGTACTCGATACGCTGGAACGTATGTGTTCAGGGGTAGCGAAAGAGTGCACCTTAAGGGTAGACTAGATTCCCATGAGCACACCAAATATGCGCCACCCGACAAGAGCATTTCGGAAAGCGACTGGGCCGAAACCCCAGAGAGTGTGCGCGCGTATGTCG
>JACSRG010000490.1 GCA_014879865.1 Anaerolinea sp. | reverse complement strand
GACGAAACGATCCTCGCCCGCATGAATCAAGGCACGCGGCGCAAAATCCGCCAGAGCTTGAAAAACGACGTGCGCTATTCCGAAGGGACGCGCGCGGACATGGCGAAGTTCAACGCGATCATGCAGGTGACCGGGTCGCGCAACGAGTTCGGCGTCCATGCGCCCGACTACTACGACATGGCATACGATCTCTTCGTGCCGCACGACGCCGCGCTGATCTTGGCGGAACACGAAGGTGACGTTTTAGCCGGGATCATGGTCTTCGCGCTCGGCACGACGGCATGGTATCTCTACGGCGCGTCGTCCAACGAGAAGCGCAATCTCATGGCGACCTACGGCATCCAGTGGACGGCAATCCAGTGGGCGAAGGCGCGCGGCTGCACCACTTACGATCTATGGGGCATCCCCGACGCGCCGCCGGATCAGCTTGAGGCACAATTCGAGACACGCTCCGATGGCTTATGGGGCGTATATGGCTTCAAGCGCGGTTGGGGCGGCGTGATCGTCCGTGCGCTCGGCACGTGGGATAAAGTCTACAACCCTCTCATTTATGCGGCTTATCAATTGGCAGTGGCGACCCGTGAGCGAACTAACGACTGAGATCATCACCGAGCGCGCCGCGTGGAACGACGCGCTGCGCTCGATGCCCTACGCCCATATCTTGCAGACGTGGGAATGGGGCGAATTCAAGCATGTGACCACCGGCTGGCGACCGATCCGCGCGGCGTACAAGCGCGGCGGCGAGACCGTCGCGCTGGCGTCCGTCGGCGTGCGGCGAATCGGCGCGTTCACGATGATGTACGCGCCCAAAGGACCCGCCCTCGCCTATCAGGACGCCGAACTCGCGTCCGATGTACTGGACGAGCTTCAACGCATGGCGCGGCACAACCTCGCCGTGTGGCTCAAAATCGACCCGGATGTGATCGCCGCGACGGGCGTACCCTCGACCGCCGCGCAGGTAGACGACACTGCGTCCAACGCGCCCGACGACACGCCCGATCCGACCGGGCAGACGTTCATGCGCATTTTGCGGGATCGCGGCTGGCGCTATTCCAACGATCAGGTGCAGTTCCGCAACACCGTCGTGATCGACCTCACGCAAACCGAGGATCAACTGCTGGCGGGGATGAACCAGAGCACGCGGCGCAAAGTCCGTATCGCCGAGCGCGAAGGCGTCAGCGTGCGCGCAGGGACGGTCGCCGATCTGCCCCTGCTCTACGACCTGTACAAGGTCACCGGGGAGCGTGATAACTTCCTCATCCGTCCGCCCGCGTACTATGAACAGGCGTGGCGCGTCTTCATCGAAGCCGGGCTGGCACACCCACTGATCGCCGAGTTCGACGGCAAAGCCATCGCCCATGTGATCCTGTTCCACTTCGGCAAGAAGTGCTGGTACTTCTACGGCGCGTCGTCTGACGAGCAGCGCGACAAGATGCCCAATTACCTGCTCCAGTGGGAAGCAATGCGCTGGGCGAAAGCCAGCGGTTACGCGCTCTATGACATGTGGGGCGCGCCGAATGCCTTCCACGAAGACGATCCGCTGTGGGGCGTGTATAACTTCAAGCGCGGCTTTCGCGGCACGGTGACGCGGCATATCGGCGCGTGGGATTACGTCGCCTATGCGCCGCTCTATGGCGCGTTCGAGGAGTTATATCCGCGCTTCCTCAAGTGGATGCGCGGTCGGCGGAAAGCGTGAAACCTGCCCTACAATAGAGGTAGATCGAGTGAGGAGTATTGGCAATGGTCGATAAGTTGATTTACGAACAGAAAGTCTCGGTTGGCGAGGATCGTAAGCTAGTTATCGAGATTCAGCTTCCGGAGGATACCCCTGTCGGTGAGGAAGTCACCGTGAGTGTGACGCAACCGAAGCCAATCCCCACTGAGCCGGAACTCACGCCGGAAGAAGAAGCGGCGCTGGATGCAGAGCTTGAGGCGTTATTGAATGACCCAACAACCTTCACCGGGTTAGGACTCACAGCCGAAGAGATTGCCAAATCGCCTGAAATCGGCATGTGGGCAGACCGCGAAGACAGTGTCGCTTGGGTGCAGGAACAGCGTCGCAAACGCCGGGAGCGCAGACTCAACCGTGATTGACGCCATCCGAGATACAAACATCATCATCGATCTGCTGCATGAACTGCCGCGCGCAGACACATGGTTCTCGGGGCAAGGAAACAGCAAGTTCGGCATCACGCCAACAATCTGGGGCGAGATCATAGCGGGCGCGCTCAACAAAAAAGATATGCAGCGCCTCTTGCGCTTTCTCAGGCGCTTCGAGATCGTCCATGTCACCCCTGAGGATCAGTTCACTGACTTTTATCTAAGTCACGGGGTCGAGTTTGAAGACTGCTTGATCGCCGCCGTCGCCGTGCGCCTCGGCGTGCCGCTCTACACGCGCAATGTCAAACACTTCACACCGCTGCCCGCGCTCGACGAGCGGCAGCCGTATTAACCCATTCGTTTCAAGTGAAAGGTATTTCTCTTGGTGCAAACCACGAG
>JACSRG010000902.1 GCA_014879865.1 Anaerolinea sp. | reverse complement strand
GACCGAAGCGGAACGCGACCAGATCGAGGCGCTGGCGCAGCGGCTCAAGCTGCCGGACTCGTTCATGGCCCGGCATTTCATCTTGGAGGCTGTGAAGCATCACAGTCGAGTGATTTCTGGGGATGCAGAGCTTGAAGGCTGAGAGTCGTGAGCAGGATGATCAACTGAATAGCCAGCCGAGCGTAAATCTGGAAACGATTTACCGCTCGCTGCTGAAAATTGTTGCGCGCTGGAACGAAACGCCGTACACTGAGGACAGATTACGCCAGACCGCCGAGCGCCAACCCGACGATCTGGCTGACCCCGCGAGTGAATCAACCACATCGCAGGGCTGAGACGCATTGTATATCAAAGCGCCTCGTTCCTGCATTGGATTCGTTCCCGCAGGGGCGAGGCGTTTTCGTTGTGAGAACGCTTTTGAGGAAATGAGCGATGCCGAGATACCGTAAGCCGCAAACCAACGCGATTGATCCCTACAAGGCACAGGCGCTGCCCGTCGATCGCCCGATTGCCGTGTACTACCGCCAGTCGAGTGAGGGACAGATCGGCAACATCTCGACCACGCTGCAAACGGTCGATATGGTCGAGCATCTGATGCGTCAGGGCTGGCAGCGGGAGCGTATCTTGCTAATTGACTTTGACGCGGGCGTGAGCGGCACGAAGAAGATTCACGAGCGCAAGGGGCTGTCTCAAGCGTTTGAACTGATCAAAGCCAAAGAGATTGGCGTGATCGCCGCGCAGGACGTGGATCGCTTCTTCCGAGACATGGCGCAAATCGAGACGAACATCTTCATCGAGGCGTGCCGCGAGAACAACGTCCTCGTGCTGACACCGACCTTCATCTACGACTTCGCTCACCCGACGCAGGGACGCTACCACATTCAGATGTTCCGTGAGCAGGTGCAGCGCGCTGCCGATTATCTCGAATTCTTTGTCAAAGGACGGTTGTGGCGGGCGCGTGAATATCTGAACGATCAAGGCGAGTGGACAGGTACGGCGGTCGCGCTCGGATATATGGTGGACACCCGCGAATTTCTCGAAGCCAAGGTGTCCAATCCGCAGTACCGGCGATATGTCCCCTTCAAACCGTATGACGACGTGGTGCGCGCCTACTTCGGGCTCTACAAGCAGCACAACGGCAACCTGAAGGCGACATGGCGGCACATTGAGCAGCACGGCCCGTTCATCCCCGAATTCGAGGCACATCAGCCACCCGGTGGGTTTGTGTTCCCTACGAACATATCCAAGCGGTCGCGCTTTACCGATAAGCTGATTCTCTCGGAGTACGGCTTGGGTAATCTGCTCACGAATGCGGTTTACATTGGACACTGGGCGCATGGCGGCGTGATCGTGCAGCAGCACAACCACGAGCCGATTGTCCCACTCGATCTGTTCATGTATGCCTTCAACCAGCTGTCGCGCTTCACGCTGGACGGCGAGCCGAACTCGGATTACACGCCCCACCGTCCTTGGGTTCGACACGATAAAGCCGAACGCTGTGTGGAACCGCCAACGTACATCCGCTGTGTCTATTCGACTGATGCGCCGGGCATCGCGCTGCGCCGTCTCACCACCAATTGGCAGCCGAAGAATCAGCAGTACGTGTACGCGCTTTACGGCACGGATCAGAAGCGCATCTGGTACATGATGGCGCGGTTCATTGACACGGCAATTGATGATCTGCTGCTCGAACGCTTGCAGGCAACCACCATCGACGAGGAAGCATGGCGGAAAGCGGTCGCGCTATCGCAGGAAGGCGCGCAAGTCGATGTCCGCCGCATCCAAAACGCGATCCGCTCTGCCGAGCAGGCACAACGCAGCATCGTTGAAAATCTGAAGGCGCTCACCCACCCTGATCTGGTCAAGCAGCTTCAGGATGATTACATTGCCAGCGAGCGCGAGATCGAGCGGCTGAAGGCGGAACTCAAACACCTGCAATACGACAAGGGACATCAACGGCTGCTGCTCGAAGCCCGTCCGGTGCTGGAAATGGTCGTTGCCCGCTGGAGCGAAGTCGCTCCCGAAGATCGACGTGAGTTGTTCGAAGCATTCGCCCAGCACGCCATCGTCAACCGTCCTAACAGGGTCACGCGCTGTGTCACAGTGGTATGGCGCGATGGGTCGCGCACGAGCCGTACGGGGACACGGGAAGGCAATTACACCTATCCGTGGACAGAATCGGAGCGCGCTCGCCTGTATGAGATGGTGACGAATCGCGCCTCCCAGATCGAACTGCTCCGCGCTTTCCCCGGCGCGAACTGGCGCATGATCCGCGAGCGCTATGCTTACCACTTCGGTAATCCCTCCTGGCGTTCGATCTACCGCCGCAGTCAGACCAAGTACGGTCCCTACACGCGCTGGCAGGACACCGACGAATTCCGCGCCGAACACGGGGATAAAGCGCACCTTCAGGTGAGTACAAGCGGCTCGTACCCATGATGTTGTTCTCCCTCGCGCCTGAGCGCTTGTACTTTCTATCGACCCTGTGCCGATTTCTGACC
>JACSRG010000326.1 GCA_014879865.1 Anaerolinea sp. | reverse complement strand
CCCCGAATTCGGGGGAGGTGCCAAGCGGAGCTTGGACGGGAGGGGGTTTCGTTAACTTGGTACGCATGGAACGGCATTTTTGCCGTCCGTGCTCTAGGCAGTCACGCGCCGTGTGCATTCTGATCCAGCTTCTTGGCGTCTTCGCGTCCTTGCGCCTTTGCGTTGAGTCTTTCTTTTCTTCTTGCTTCTATTCCCGCATTTCATCCGGGCGGTGCGCTACATCCTCGAAGAAGCGCACGCCCTGCGTGAACCGCAGCAGGTCATCGACGTAGCCCACCGGGAGCGACAGCACGTCCAGCGGATTCGGAATGACCTTGAAGCCGCTCAACGCGAACAGCAGGTAGCACCGTTCGAGCAGGGCGGCATCCGTGCTGAACGCGCCGTCGGGGAGGGTGAGCACCAGCCCGCTCCCCGCCTGAGTCGTGCCTAGCTGCCGCCAGCGCTCGATGAGGTCGGCGCGCTGACGGCGGCGGATTCCGGGTCATCCACCTCGATCAACGGCTCGCGGGTGGCGAAGTACGCCTCCCAGAAGGCATCGACCATGTGGTCGCTGACCAGCAGCGTGAACGACTCCCATCGTGCGGCGAGATCGAGCGGACGCGCTGACCAGTATTCGCGGAAGCGGATCACGTCTGTGTCAGCGTCTTCGGGGATATTCACATCGACCGCCGTGCCTTCGAGCATGACGAACGTGTGCTGCACCGTGTCCCACCGGTCACGCGGGACGATGTGCGCGAATTCGGCGGCGATGGCTTGATTGCGCAGCGTGGCGTAGGGCATGAGCCACCACGTCACGCCGCCGGATGTGTGCTGGCGGGCGATGTGTTTGAGGTTCATAGGTGGGTGTCTCCCTGAAAAGGCAGGAAAAGCAAGGAAAGGCGCAAAGGAGGGGGGCTACAGAGTGGCGAAATCCGTCTCGTAGACGGCGACCCACACATCGCCCGCGCCCGCGGCGTTGATCGTCACCGCGCCGGTCGTGGTATTGACGCCGGTCACGTCGGCATGTGCCCCCGCGCCGTTCTTCGTCCACACGTTGCGGACGCCCGCGTGATCGCTCGAGGCGGGGCGATAACCGAGCGTGAAGGTCGTCGCGCCCGCTGCCGCCTTGTAGGTTGTCACGCTGACCGGCTTGGCGGTGACGTAGCGCACGAACAGATCGGCGTCGTCCGCCGCATCGAGTGCCGTCGCGCTGTAAGGCAAGCCGAAGATCGTGCGTTCGGCACGGCTGACCGTCACCGTGTAGCGTGTCGGGAGCGGGTTTTCGCCGCCGTCCTGACTCGCCGCGCCCGCCGACGCCTCGCTGATCTGGACGTTGGGATAGGCGTAGGTGATGTATTTGTTGACGCCCGCCGTCGTCTGAAAACCGAGCGTGAGCAGCAGCATTCCCTGCGGCGGATCGGCGCGCAAGGCGTTGGGCGTGGTGACGCTGTTGGCGCTGGCGATGCTCGTATCGACCGCCGAGCCGCTGATCAGCGCGTGGAATGCCTCGTCAAACGCCGAGAGCGTGATCTCGAACGCGCCGATGTCGCTGATGCCCAACTGCCGCCGTCCGAGCAGGGTTTGCCCGCCGCGAAATGCCGCGCTCTCGCGCTCGAAGGTCAGCGCGGACGCCTCGACCGGGGCGATCAGCTTGTGGGCGTGGGTGGTCGTGCCGTTCGCCGCGTTATCGGGATCGGTCAGCGTGCCGAACGGGTAGCCGCTGCTGTCGCGCAGACAAAAGAGCGCGTGATAAAACCCGGCAATGTGTCCTGCTGCCATGAAGCCTCCATAAAAGATGTGAACCACAGAGAACACAGAGAACACAGAGGAGAGAGGAAATGAGATTGAACCGCAGAGAACGCAGAGAGCGCAAAGAGTAGAACAGAAGGGGTGAAGCCTTAGGCGATTGAGCCGCGCGGGTATCCTCTTGATTCCTTTCTCTGTGTCCTCTGTGTTCTCTGTGGTTGATTGTCTTCTTCCTTTTCCTCTGCGTTCTTTGCGCTCTCTGCGGTTAAATTGTGTTGACATACGTCACGGCGAGCGGGAATTCGACGGCGGCGCGATCTCCGTAGGCGATGATGCCGCTGTCGCCGCCCAGTGTGACCCGCGTCACGCCGTCGAGGGGAACGCCGTCCAGTTCGAGACGCGGACGCGCCAGATATGCCGCCGCCACCGCGTCGATCAGGCTTTCGGCGCGTTTCTGCGCGCTCTCGGTGGGGATGCCCGCCTGCCAACTGTCCACGATCAAGATCAACCGGAAGAGGCGCGTTTGCTCGTCACGCCCCGCGCCGATGCGCGCCGTGCTGCGTTCGGAACGTCCCGGCAGGCAGACCAGCAGCGGCAGACTCGCGGCGTCGATGTGCTGCGGGAACGTCCGCCGCGCCTTGACCCCGCTGATCGTCCCATTGATCGCGTGGATGCGATCCGCGATGCTCGTCACGGTCATGAGCGCGCTCACCGGATCACCAGCACGGCATGGCGGCGGTGATCGGCGATGGCGCGGCGCACGAGCGGATCGAGATCGTCCAC
>JACSRG010000509.1 GCA_014879865.1 Anaerolinea sp. | reverse complement strand
ATATTTGCGCCGTTGTTCCCAGGCAAACTGCGTCGTGGCCTCTTCGAGAAGTTGATGCACCTGGCTCTCGACAATGTTCCAGCGCTCATACTTCGCAAACTCACTGGTGCGCGGCTGCAAGATGAGGTGTGGCGGCACGGCGTTCTCGTCGAGACGATACCACTGCTGGAGCAACTCCCGGTCTTTCAGAGTATCAATCTCGGCAATAATCTGGGTAAACTCGTTTTCCGGGATAGTGGAGGGGAGCGACTGCCACCCATAGCGGTCGCCCAGCAGCAGGATGAAGTTCGGTCGTCGGGTCAGGTGCTGGCAGCGTTGCACTTCAGACAAGCAGATTTCAACCGTCCGTTGATCCCGCCCTGCTTCGTCGCTGATCCCCCAGCGCAGATCTATGGGTTGAAACACGGCCCCATGTGCTTGACACAGTGCCTGTAACCGAGGATAGACACGATCATGCAGCGCATCGCGTTCCGCCGCCATGTCCTTGAAAGTTGAACTGACAAATACTCGAAACACACGGGTAGTGCTCATTAGATTGCTGCCCAAAGTCCTAATTTATGAGTTGGGAAAGTGCACTTTGATGATAGCGCTTTGAACTGCAGTCCGTAAGGTTCGCAAGCGACAGTCGCCTTCAGATGTGCGTAATAAACTCTGTCTACTAGGTGAGTAGGCGGTGGCTGACATGCTACTTGAACACTCAGGCAATATAAGAAACTTATGCTCCTTGCAATGAGTGCACGAGTAGCCATCCAGCAGGATTTCCACCACCTGATTTTCACTGACAATCTGATTCTGTCTCGTTTTCTCCGCCTGTTAAGCAATTGAGAATCGTAGGTTGAACATACGAAACCGTTCACACCGTTCACGGGTCCTGAGGGGAAAAGTGAAGGGTGTGTAGGGTGTGAACGGTTTTTCGCTTCCTTATATAGCACTACACTGGTAACACGTCGTACCGACGCATCATGTCGAGCACTTCGTCCGGTTGGATCGCATAGGCCATCCCGTCGTTCGCGCGTTTACGCCGCCCCTCGTCTGCCAGATGCAACCGCTTGATGATGTGCCCGATCCATTGGCCATCACCCATCCGGTCCGACGTCTGCCCAAGTAAGCGGGCAACGCGCTCCCGCAGGTCATTCGCTTTGATCCACGTCACCTGATTGCGTCCTCGAGCAAGCAATTCGAGCGCTTGCAGCACCGCTTCTTCGCGATCGCTCAGCGCCTTGCCTTCGCTAATCTGTTCATCCATCTGAGCCGTCGTCGCAATCGCCTCCAGCAACCCCGAGACACCACCCTGCTCTTCGAAGAACGCCGCCAGCGCGACGAGCGGTGACCACAGTTCGCCGGAACGGTTATGCAGTGTATGCAGTGCCGGACGTTCAGAGTAGTTCGTGTAGACCGTTCTGAAGTGGGTCAGCGCCAGTGTGTAGAGCTGGTGCCGCAGCCCGGCCCCATCGAAGTCGGGCGGAAACGAGGGCATTTTCTTGTCCGTGCGGCGCATGGGGATGGCGATGCAGCGCGAAGCTAGGATATCCTCCAAACCGGCAATCGCCGCCAGGATCTTCGGGGAATACACGTCGAACGCCTGCGGTTTCATGTCCTCGCCGATCAGGCGAATCGCAGGCATCCCCTGCTTATACCCGCTGTTGAGCAGCTGGCGGATCTGCTGCATGCCGGGGTCTTTCGGATTGTGGTAGCGTTCGGCTTCATCGATCCCGACTGTGCAGCTCGTGTAATGGATCAGTCGAAACATCGAAGGCCCAGTTGGATCGGAGGTCGTCACCATATTGAAAGCGAGCGGTTGGAGTACGCGCATCACCGTCGACTTGCCGCTGTTCTTTGGCCCGTTCAGCGCGAGGTACGGATAGGCGGGAAACATGGTGTAGAAGTAGGTTCCAATCGTCCACAACGTCAGGATAGCGCTTTCGACCGGGGAACGGAAATCGACGTAGCGAGTGAACAGATCATGCACGGCACGAAAGACCTGCCCCGCGTCGACCGTCTCACCGTGAAGAAACTTCTGGATATCGCTAAAGCGCCAGCGCATGAGGAATTCGGAACCTTCCGGCAGCACCCGCAACGCCACTTCATGCCCGTCCAGCTTGATGATCTGCGCATCGCTCAGCCGCACTAGCTCGCGGGATGAGGTCACCAGATACGGTTGCGTGTTGAGTTTCTTGTCCTTGGTGCGTTCGACGACTGACACCGTAACGATGGCCACGTCGCGCTGAAAACCCAGTGCGGGCGAGAGCAGCGGAATGTCGTCGCCCAGAATCTGCGGCAGATCGTCGTCTGCCTGTTGTTCCTCTTGTTTACGAGCCGCGCGCAGCAGGTCGTTGAAGGCACGGCCTTTCACGCCCTGTTTGGCTAAAGCGGCGCGGAACTCACTCAACTCCATTTCATCGAGATCGAGCGCATGGGTGAACAATGCCCGGATCGCATCTTTCTTTTCCAGACCATCGAGAAAAGCCACGCGCTCGATCTCGGTTTGCAGCCACGTTTTCGCCTTGTTGAG